>JAHDWG010000585.1 GCA_023384495.1 Caldilineaceae bacterium | reverse complement strand
GGCTGAGCGGGTCGAGATGCGCCCAGGCCTTGCGGTAGATATACTCGTAAAGATTTTCGGTGGGCTGCCCCTGCGCCATCTTGAGTTCGTACAAGATCGAGGGCAAGGTGTAGAGATGCGCCTGCCCCACCACCAGTCGGAGCGCGAGGGGGTTGCCGCCCACTGTCTCAACGATGGGGAGCAACTCTGCATCACAACTGGCGGCCAGCTCGCTCAGGTTGCTCCGGCGGGCCTCCTGGCGGATGAGTCTGAGCGCGACAGGCTCATTCAACTCGGGCATGCGCAGATGGTACAGATTCGGTTCGCCGTAGAAGCTCTGGCGTGAGGTCAAGAGAAATTTGGTTGGGTTGGCCAGGCTGTGCAATGCCGGAAGCAAATCCTCAACATCCAGCACGGTTTCCAGATTGTCCACCACAATTAGGTGAGGCAGCGCCTGTAGACGGGTGCGCAACATGGATAGGGCGCGAGCCGGTGCGGTGTCGGCGGGCAGATCGGGGAGCAACTGTTCGGCCAGGGCGGCTATCAACTGGTCGGAGGTCAGCACAGGCGCGGCCACCGGGGTAAGCCCGCCGCCCAGATTAAAGCGTTGCTGGCGCGCGCTGACCCAGGCCACCTCGTCGACCCGGCCGGTAACAATCAGGCGGCGAAGCAACGCATCGGCCAGGGCGGTTTTGCCGATGCCGCCGATCCCTTCAATGGCGATCAGCGAGGGCGATCCAGGCGTCATGATCAACTGGGCCAAGTGGTCGAGCTGGTCATCTGCGCCCACTAGCTCGGTGTAGGTCGGTGGTTCCAGCCGTTGCAAGAGGCGCGCCGTTTGATCCGCAACCGCGGCTTCTTCCAACTGGCAAATCTGATCCACCAGCCGGTCAATTGCCTGGCGTTGCACCACATAGACCGTGCTATCGGCGACGTTCAGGCGGTTGGCCACCCGGTGGATAGGCTCACGATCCAGAAAACGGGTCTGGATCACCCTTGCTTCATCCTCGTGCGTTGCGCTTAGGGCCTCAAGAGCCTGCAACAACAGTTGGTTGGTGACACGGCGAGCGCTGCCTCCCCCTTGGCGCTGTAGCCGCCGAAAAAGATAAAGGTAGGGCAGCAGCCCCGTCTCTTCATCGGCAGCGTGCCAGTTTCGAAGCGCCTGATGGACATCCTGGCGCAAGGTTGAGTCGGCGGCAGTGGACTGAGATTGCATAGGACCGTTATATCATAGGTGGCGCGGCGGCACAACAGGCGATCTAGTGATCGAATAGGTTTTCGATAGGTCACCGCGCGTGAAACGCGGTATGCTAACACCATGGACACGTTCATGGACGCATACGACATCGTTTCTCGGTTTGCTCAGAGCAGGCCAAGGAGACCTTCGCATGGCTGGCGCCAGACCCACAACCGCGAGTACAGGCAACGTGCTGATCCTCTGGGGCGGCGGCTTTGACGAGGCGACCACGGCCATCTTTGCCAGCGAATTGCGCCAAGCTGGTTTGCCGGTGAAGGTTGTGGGTGTGGTAGGACGGCAGGCTGCCGGTCTTCACGGACTGCGGCTCGGTGCGGACTTGACGCTGGGCGACGCACTGCTTCTCGCACACCAGGCCATCGCAGTGGTTCTCCCCTGTACAGCAGCGACGATGAGGCGGATCGATAACGACCCTCGTGTCTGTGATCTACTGCAACGGGCGTGCGCCAACGACGCTGCGCTCGTCGTCCAAGATGCCGGTGTCGTGGCCGTATCGTGTATCCGGGGCCTGACATCGTCAGGGCAATCCATTATCGCGTACAGTGACGCAGACGACCTAGGTGCGTTTGTTCGGGGTCTGGCCGCAGCCTGGTTGAGCCGAGTGGAGTGATCTCTTCGCTGTGCGGTCGGACGACGCGGCATTCCATCGAGCGCCATCCTTGCGCTCCGGTAAATCCCCCGCTACCGGCGCCAGTTCGGTGGCTAGGCTTTTAGAGTGGCTCATCGACGCAGTGTGTGGCCGCCAGCTTATTTCGTGCTGAATGCACCCGACTCATACAGTCGGCTGATGAGCCAATCTAAACCTTGCCAACCCATTCTTTCCCCAAACCCCATCTCGAAGCTGAGATGGGGTTTGGGTGTTGTAAGGTTACCGGTTGATAAAGGGCAGATAGATCGGGACCGCGCCGGTTTCGACTCCATCTTCAGTTTGGCCAGCGCTGGTGACGGTTCCATTCTTTGCAATGGTGATGGTTGTCACATGGTTGGCGCCGGCGTCATAGACAAGCGTTGCGTGAGCGACACCGGTCACCGAATAGGTCACGCTCGCAACATTGTTCTTGAGATTGGGCGATGTAACGCTACACTGCCCATTGCCGCTGGTGGTGCAACTGACCGAGCCGGACGCGCCATTGCTCCAGGCGCCGGTCACGGTTGCGCCGCCCACTGGGTTCTCATTGGCGTCGTGAACCGTAATGACCACCGTCGCCTTCCAGTTGTTTTTGCCCACGGCTGCGCTGCTGCCGCTCAGGTTGCCAATGTGCATATACGCAACGGGCGCCGTCCCGTTATCGACGCTGACGCCGTTGCTGGCCGTGGCCGGCGCGCCGGCGCTATCGATCGCGCGGGCGTTGACCGTATGGCCGCCGTTGGCAACCGTCGTGCTGTCCCAACTGGCTTCGTAGTAGCCGGCGCCGCTGTTATAGGTTGTGGCTTGCCAACCGCCGCCATCCACATTCCACTCGACGGTGAGCGAGCCGGCAGCGTCTTCGGCGTCGCTGGCGCTGATCTGAATGGCGACACTGCCCGCGACTGTGCTCCCCTGCGCTGGGCTAGCCAACGCCACGCTGGGCGGCGTATTGGGCGGCGGGGTGACCTGCCCCAAATTCCCGTCCACCACAAGAGCAAAGGGTTGCGGACCGATGGGTACGTTGAACCCCACAACCTGCACCGTCCAGACCCCCGCCGCGGCAGACTGGACATAGACATTCTCCACATTGTTCACCCGATCAGCGCCCCCGCCAGACTGGGACCAGCCACCGGCAAAATGGTTGCCCCGATAGGTTGCGCCACCGGGCGCAGTCACCACCAGGTCCAGGTCGTTGACCAGATTTGCGGACGCGCTTTCGCTCGAAGGATAGTCTGACCAGACGAGCGAAACCTTGAACGGCTGGCCACCGGCCTCGACGTTGAACTGGTAGGTGGCGGTTGCGCCCGTCCCAATCCCGGCGGCCTCGTCCACAAACTGGTGGGCGCCGGCAGTCGCCCGGGCCAGATTGACCCGTCCCCACCCTTCGTGGATGTTGGGGATGGGGAAGGCGTTGTCGTTGACGCCATTATTGTTCTCGTCGAGCAGATCATCGGCCGTGTTGATCAGTGTGGCCTTGACCAGCGCCGCGCTGGCCGCGTGGGTATGCGCCTTTTGATAGAAGTCGCGCACCACCGCAGCCCCACCCGCGGCCAGCGGGTTGGACATGGAGGTGCCGCCCATGTATTTGTAATGCACATCGTAGGGCATGCCCCAGCCATCATACTGATAGGCGCTATTTTGGGGGTTTACGGGGTCGCCGTACCCCTGCTGGTAGAGGCTAGAAAAACCCGAT
>JAHDWG010000584.1 GCA_023384495.1 Caldilineaceae bacterium | reverse complement strand
TCGCCCACCACGACGATGATGGTTCCGCGCACATCGATATTGCTGCGTGCGGCGGTGATGACCTCGCTGGCGCTAATCGCCTCAATCGCCTGTGGGTATTGCGCGATATCGGGCAGGGGCAGGCCGTATAGATGGCGGCTGGCGAGCTCGCTGGCCAGTGTGGCGGGGTCAGCCATGCCCATGGTGAACTGGCCGAGCAACATGCCCTTGGCCTGTTCCATTTCGTCGGTGAGGACGCCCGTGCGCCGGATCTGGCGCAGCTCGCGCAGGATTTCGTTGATGGCGTTGCCCGTGTCGGCCACGCCCACGTCGCCGGCGACCAGGAATGTCCCCCGATCGTGGCGGCGGGTGACGCCGCTATAGACGCCGTAGGTGTAGCCCTTGTTTTCGCGCAGGTTCTTGTTGAGCCGGGAGGCAAGCCCCGACCCACCCAACACCGTGTTCGCAATGTCAAAGGCATAGCGGTCGGGCCCGCGGGCCCGCAGCGCCAGATTGCCAATGCGCAGCGTCGACTGTTCGGCGTCGGCGCGGTCGATGAGATAGATGATCGGCGTGTCGGCCCGGCTCGTCCTCGGGTAGTCCAGATAATTGGGGATCTCGGCGGCTTCCCAGTCGGCAAAGACGCGGTTGGCCTCCGCGCGCGCGGCCTCGGCAGAAAGGTCGCCGACAATGACAAGCAACGTGTTGTTGGGCCGGTAATAGTCGGCATGGAAAGCACGCAGGTCATCCGGGCTGAGGCCATTGACGCTGTCGGGCGTGCGGTGGAAGCTATAGGGATGGGCGGTATAGGCCATGCGACGAAACTGGCGATCCGCCAGGGTGTTGGGGTTGCTGGTGTCGAATTGCATCCCGGCCAGCAACTGGTCGCGCAGCAGGTCGAACTGGTCTTGCGGGAAGGTGGGGTTGCGCGCCACATCGGCCAGCAGATCAAAGATCAACGGGACATCACTGGACGGCCCCGACGCAAAGACGCCGGTGAACTCGCTAAACGATTGACCGGAGAGCGACCCGCCCACGCTCTCGATAGTTTCGGCAATCTCATCGGCGGAACGCGTGGCCGTGCCTTTGGTCAGCAGGCTGGTCAACAGTTCGGCCACACCCTGTTTGGCTGGCGGCAACGCGGTGTCCGAGCCACCGAGATAGAGACGCAGGTTGATTTCGGGTGTCTTGTTCTGCTCCACCACGATCACGTCAAGCCCATTTTCGAGCGTGAAGGTCACAAAGGCCGGTGGGCGGATGGCGCCCGCGGGCAGGGGCGCCGGCGCTTCATAGCGGTTGACCACACCGGGCGGAAGCCCGCTCAGCGGGTCGGCGGGCGCTGGCGGAGCATCCACCAACGGGCCGGGGTGCGCCGCCGGCATCGCTTCGCCTTCTTTCAAGATGGTGACGAGATTGAGCGGGCGGTCGCACAAATAGGTCTGGGCGACGCGTTGAATGTCGTCCAGCGTGACATCTTGATAGCGAGCGATGATCGCAGGGATGACGAGGGGGTCGCCAAAACGGAGCGTATAGTCTTGCAGCCATTCCGCCGTGTTGGCCACATTGCGCCGGAAGTCGGTAATGGCGCTGAGCAATGTCTGCTGTTTGGCGCGCGCCAACTCGGCCTCCGTTACACCAGTGGCGACCACGTCGTCCAACAGGCCGCGCAGTAGCGAATAGGCAATGGCGATGTCGTCACCGGGCTTGGGATAGACTCCAAATTGCATCACCGACGCCCCCAGTTTGTTCTGGTTGTGGTTGGCAAAAGCAAAGGCGGCCTGCCCCGATTGCACCAGCCGCTGCTGAAAACGACTGCTCTCGCCATCACCGAGAATGCGCCCCAGCAGCGCCAGCGCGAAGGCGTCGTCTGCGCCGGCCTGGGTCGTCACCACCGAGGCCCAGAGCGCAGGCAACTCAGCCCGCCGGTCGATGATCACCTCTTCGTGGCCGATCTGGCAGCCGGTGGCCTCGTCGGTGCGCAACACCGGGAACGCCTCAGGAAGGGGGTAGCGATCCAGGGCTGGCGTTACTGGGTCGGCGGGCGCAATGCGGGCAAAGTAGGCGCTGACCAACAGTTTGGTTTGGTCGATGTCAATGTCGCCCACAATCGCCAGCGTGGCGTTATTGGGCGCATAGTAGGTGCTGTGAAACTGTTGCACATCGCCCAGCGTGGCGGCGTTCAGATCGTCAACGCTGCCGATCGTGGGCCGCTCGTAGGGGGGGTAACCTTGAAAGGGAAGTGTATCGAAGCGGCGGGAGGCAAAGCCATAGGCGGCATTGGCGACGCGCTCGTTGTATTCTTCGATAACGACCTGCCGTTCGGTGTCGAACGCTTCGTGATTGACCACCAGCGAGGCCATGCGGTCGCTTTCGAGCCAGAGCGCCAGCGGCAACTGATTGGCGGGCACGGTAGCGTAATAGACCGTCTTGTCGTCGGCGGTATAGGCGTTGAACCGGGCGCCAATCTCGGTAAGAAACTTGTCAAAATCCCCCTGTTTGACGTTGGCCGAGCCGTAAAACATCATGTGCTCGAAGAGATGGGCAAAGCCCGACCTGCCTTCGGGGTCGTCGGCTCCACCAACGCGATAGGTGACGTTGACCGCCACAACCGGCGCCGAATCATCACGCGCCAGGATTACGCGCAGCCCGTTGGGCAGTTGATAATTCTCGATTGGCAGCATGTATTCGGCAAAGTCAAGGGGTTGGTCGGGCTGAGCGTGCGCCGGCTGGGGGAAGATGCTGACCAAAAATAGGACACCGGCGGTGAGGGCGAGCAAAAGCAATCTGAGCATGGCTGATCCTTTGGCGGGCTAGCAGGCGGGCGGGCAGAATCGGGCACGGTGGCGTACTGTATGAATAAGCACGATGGCGGCACGGGCCGCTGCGATTGCAACTGACAGAAGATTTTCAATTATGTAGAATTTACGCAAGCCTTGACTGAAGGTTCGTTCGTTGACCAATCTGTCTCTTCTGATAAGCTTCAGGCGCCTCGTAAGTCTGTTATGATCACCATCATCAAGTGTTGACAGTGTCAGTGTTGACAGTGTCGAACGCTACTGCGGGGACGTGACGCCGGCGACAAACGCGGCGTGTTCGGGCGACGCCAGCCCTTGTTGTAAGACCGCCAACAGCGCGGCCAAGTCGTTGGCCCAGAGCGCAGCCGGCTGCAGCCAGAGGCCCGGGAACACTTGGCTGCGCAACACACCCTCGGCGTCGGGCGCCAGCTCGTCGTAATCACCCTCATGCAGCGCAAACCAATAGATAGTCTGCTCGTATGTCAGCACCAAGAGATATTCCTGAACGCCATTGCGGGCGTAGGCGGGCTTCTTGGCGTGCATGTCATAATTGGCGCTGCTGGCCGCCACCTCAACGATCAATTCCGGCGCGCCGGTGAGATAGTCATCCGGGCCGACAAACGAACGCCCGCCCAGCGCCCGGTCCATGCGCAACAGGATGTCGGGCTGGGGTTGGTTGGCGTTATCCAGCCGCAACGTGGCATTGTCGCTCGCATCCACACCGGCTGTTGCAGCCAGATAGGTGCCGATCCACGTGCTGAGAAATAGATGTGGGGCGCCATGTTGCTTGTGTTTTACC
>JAHDWG010000583.1 GCA_023384495.1 Caldilineaceae bacterium | reverse complement strand
GCCGCTGCCTGACCTCTACACCTTCAACCACTGGGCCGGCTACTGAAAAACCCTGAATTCCCGGCCCGGTTCGTTGCGATGCCGAAAAAATGGATCATAATATGGGCTTGGCTTAACGTGTGAGTGGTGGGGGCTTGATGCCGGAACTTTCCTTATCACTCTTGGGCGGCTTCACGGTGAGTCTCGACGGCCGCCCGGCGCATGCCTTCCGCAGCCAGAAAGCGCGCGCGCTGCTGGCCTATCTCGTCATGGAAGCCGGACGGCCGCACGAACGCGCCGCTCTGGCCGCCCTCTTCTGGCCGGAGATGCCCGACGCGCCGGCCTTGCGCAACCTCACCCAGACCCTCGTCGGCCTGCGGCAGGTCATCGGCGACGGCGACCCGCCCTGGTTGCTGCTGAACCGGCGACAGGTCACGTGGAACGCGCCCGCCGCGATCGATGTGGACGCCCGGCGCTTCCTGGGCCTGGTGGAGCGCAGCCACGCCCCCGCCGCCCCCCACCCGCTGCAGGAGGCCGTGGCTCTCTATCGCGGCGAGTTTTTGGCCGGTTTCGGTCTCTCCGGCTGCCCGGCGTTCGATGAATGGTTGCTGGTGCAGCGCGAATATTTCCGCCGGCTGGCGCTGGACGCCCTGTCCCGCCTGACAGGCGATACGTTGGCCGCCGGCGATTACCCCGCCGCAGCCGAGCTGGCACGTCGCCAGTTGGCCATCGACCGCTGGCGCGAGGAGGCGGTTCGCCAATTGCTGCTGGCCCTGGCCGCCGGCGGCCGCCACAGCGAGGCGCTGGCGGAATACGAGAGCGCCCGCCGCCTGCTGGCCCAGGAGCTGGACGTCGCCCCGCAGCCGGAGACGACCCAATTGGCCGAGGCGATCCGGCACGGGGAGACCGGATTCAGGAGACCGGCCGATGGGGGCTTCGCGAGGAAGCCCGTCGTCTTGCAATCCCCTGACCTCCCCATCCCTCACAACCTCCCCATCCGGCTGACCACCCTGATGGGCCGGGAAAGCGAACTGGCCGCGCTCTCCGGCCTGCTGCGGGAGCCGGATACGCGCCTGGTCACCATCAGCGGCATCGGCGGCGTGGGCAAAACCCGTCTGGCGCTGGCCGTCGCCCTGGCCTTCGTCGCCCCGCCTGCCCCCGACGCCCCGCCGCTCTTCCCCGACGGCGTCTGGTTCGCGTCCCTGGACGGCGTGGCCGGCGACCTGACCGCGGGAGACGCCGATCTGGAAGAGGGCGAGCGCTTCGTCACCGCTATCGCCGGCGCGCTGGGGCTCTCTTTCGGCAGGGAGGAGGATCGCCCGGCGCAGCTGGGGCGCTCCCTGCGCGACCGCCGCCTGTTGCTTGTCCTGGACAATTATGAGCACCCCGCCGCCACGCGGCCGATCCTGCTTGACCTGCTCCACAACGCTCCCGGCGTGCGCGTCCTCATCACCTCGCACGAACAACTGGGCGTCGGCGGCGAGCGCGTGCTGTCGCTGCAGGGGTTGCCGCTGCCCTCGCCGGAGGCCGTGGCCGACAAGGACACCCTGCTGGCCAACAGCTGTGCGCGGCTCTTCTTTAACCGGGCGCTGGAGCGCGGCGTGCATCTGACCCTTGACGAGGCGGAGCGGGCGGGCCTCGCGCGCATCTGCCTGTTGGCCGAGGGGCTGCCGCTGGCCATCGAACTGGCCGCCATCTGGGCCGGCCACTTCACCTGCGCCGAAATCGCGGCCGAGATGGCCGCCAACCTCGACTTCCTAAGCGCGGAGAGCGCCGCCGCCCGCCTCGACCTGCCCGACCGCCAGCGCAGCCCGCGCGCCGCCTTCGACTATTCCTGGCGCTTGCTCCCGGCCGGCGAGCAGCGCGCCCTGGCCCAACTGGCCTTGCTGCATGGCTCCTTCTCCCGCGAGGCGGCTCTGGCCGTCACCGATGCGCGTCTGGTCGATCTGATCGGCCTGCTGAATAAATCGCTTCTGCGCCAGGTCGCGCCGGGCTGGTACGCCATGCACTCGCTGGTGTGTCGGTTCGCCGGGGAGCAATTGCGGCTGATGCCTGACGGCGAAGAGGCGGCGATGGCGCGTCTGGCGGCCTATTTCCTGCACTTCGTCGCCATGCGCGAGCGGGTCTGGAATGGCCCCACGCCGCAGCAGGCGCGGGGCGATATTCAACCCGTCATGGAGAATGTGCGCCTCGCCTGGCAATGGGCCGTGCAGCACCACGCCTGGGAGAGCCTGGATGACGCCCTGTTTGGACTGGTCGCCTATTATCGCTCCGAAGGGCTGTACGCCGAGACCCTGGAGGTGCTGCGGCAGTTGGCCGGGCCGCTACAGGATTTGCCGGATCTCGCGGAGGATCAGGCCCGCCTGTTGGCCAAGGCCCTCTCCTATCAGGCGGCGATCCGGATGCGGCTGGACATGAAAGCCGACGCCGGCCTGGGGATTACAGAGATCGCCATTGAGGTGGCGCGACGCTCCGGCGACCCCCTGGCCCAGCAATTCACCCATTACATCCGCGGCTACGCGCTCCTGCTGGCGGCCACCCAGGGCGCGGTGCCTCCCCGGGAGTTCGGCCACATTCACGACCTCCTGGAGCAATCGCTGGCTTTCGGCCGCCAGGTCCCGATGACGAACAGGCGCGACAAATCGCGGGCGCAGGCCATGGAAGTGCAATGCCTTAATTTTCTGGGCAACTTTCGCATGTTGACGGGCGAAAGGGACGAGGCCCGGCGGCATTATGAGGCGGCGCTGACCCTCTGCGCCGAGACGAACAGCGCGCTGTGCGAGGGGGTGATATGCAACTCAATCGCCGAGCTGCTGGAGATCGAGGGGGACTACGAGCGGGCGTTGGGCTATCGGGAGCGGGCCTTGCGCGGCTACCGGCAGATCAACGAGCCGGATTCGGTCAGCGCCACGCTGGGCACCCTGTGCGGCGTCCTGACGTATCTGGGCGACTATTCGCGCGCCCTGGAGCACGGCCGGGCCGCCCTGGAGCTGCGGCAGCGTCACGGTCTCATCGGTCACTTGCTCTATCACCGGTTGGGGCTGGCGGCCTTTGGCCTCGGCGACGATGAACAGGCGTTGCGGTGGGTGGCCGACGCGCTGGCGGAAACGCCAGAAGCCGCCGGCGTCTATCAATTCCGGTTGCTGGCCGGGGAATGCTACACGCGACAGGGGCGCTGGCTGGAAGCGGCCGAAGCCCTGCGCGCGGCGTCGGTTCTGGCGCAGGAGGGGCGCAACCCGCCTGCCCTCATGACGATCCGGCGCGCTCTGGCCGACCTGGCCCTGGCCCAGGGCCAGGCGGCCGCCGCGCTGGCACACGTGGAGGGGCTGCTGCCGTTCCTGGCCGGCCCGCCCCTGCCCGGCTCCAGCGAGCCGCTGCGGCTCTATTGGACGTGCTATAGCGCGCTCCGGGCCAACGACGACCCCCGCGCGGATGGTATCCTGGCCGCCGCCTGCGCGCTGCTGCAATCCCGTGCCGCGCTCATCAGCGACGAGACCCGTCGCCGGACGTTCGTTCATGGGATCGATGTCAATCGGAAAATCTTGCGAATGACGAATGACGAATGACGAATGACGAATGACGAATGACGAATGACGAAT
>JAHDWG010000582.1 GCA_023384495.1 Caldilineaceae bacterium | reverse complement strand
ATCTGCTCGTCGCTAGCCTGCCCGGGCACGCCCAGCCAACGAAGCAGGATAAAGTCTCCTCTCCTGAAATCATTGTTCATTTCAGGAGAGGAGATAAGAAAGGGGGTGATTTAGCCCCACATTGACTTCTTCGCAGCGGCTGCCGCCGCCGTGATCTCCTTGGCTGAGGCGTCGAGATTCGCCTTGGCGTCCTCGACCTCACTGCTGTGCTTTTGCACAAACTTGTCCCACTCCGCTTGTGCCTGTGCTTTGGTGTAACCATAGCGCTCTTGCAGTACGCCGAGCAGCTTGTCGGCGCTGCCTTCAGCCTGGGTGAGGTCGTCGTCGGTCAACTTGCCAAAAGTTTCTTTGATGTTGCCCTTGAGTTGTTTCCACTTCCCCTGCAAAATGTTACTGTTCATGGGTTGATCTCCTATCGGTTGAATGGGTGACTTCACTGATCGATCTACAGGTTGCTGAGCATGTGCTGTTGGACACACGCTTCATTTACATCGCAAATACCGCGCAAAGTATGCTTGTACTGACATCAGGTTCGTTCTGCTCGATTAACTCAGGATGGCCTGCGGCAAGACCTCAGGCCCGTCGCCCTTGAGCAGGAATGTATCTGCTCCGGCGGCGAGCGCCTCACCACGCCGAGTCGCCTGGACGGTCAGCACGATCACCTTGATCGCCGGCCACCGTGTCTTGATCAAGTGGATGGCTACCACGCCATCCATCACCGGCATCTGCAGATCGATGACCACCACATCTGGCTGGTGCTCGGCGACCAACTCCACGGCTTCTTGACCGTTTACCGCCTCCCCCACGACCAGGATCTGAGGGAAAAAGGTCAGGATCGCTTTCAGGCCCTTACGAGCCGATAGTTGATCGTCCACGATTAACACGCGTATTGGTTGATTCATGAGCAACCTGGTCAGGTGTGGCTAGAAATTCTGATTGACGACAGTCCATCGAATTAAATAGGACTGCCCAGCGGCGGTCCTATGCACGAGAGATTGGCGATCACTGGTGCGACCGGAGCTTGCATGAGCGCCAGCCCCGCCTAGCGGACGGCGCCGCGCCGGAAGAGATTGAGCACAGCCAGCAGGATGACGGCGCCCAGCAGGGAAACCGCCAGCGCCGCGACGCTGAAAACGTCCTGGTTGATGGTGGGCACGCCAAAGAGGGGCGTCAAGAACATGCCGGCGATGAAAGCGCCCACCATGCCGACAACGATGTTCAGAAATGGACCCTGTTGGGCGTCGGTGCGCATGATCATGCTGGCAATCCAGCCGATCAGGCCACCGGCGATAATCCAGACGAGAAAGTTAATCATGGTTTGTTGCTCCTTGTAATCGGGGGACGGTGAAAGTGATAGACGTAGATAATCGGTAATGGTCTAGTTTGACACGGCCTTTTTTACCGACGATGTTGCCTGGTTGATCCGCTCAACCCGGTCATTGAGAACTTGTTCTCCTTCGTGGCGCAGCGTCTCAACCTGGTTGACGGCTTGCGCCGCGCTATCCTCGATCTGCTCAACCACATGGGAGGCCGCCTTGTCTGCCTGGTGCTTGAGGGCTTCCCCTTGCTCGCGAACCAGTTTTTGCGTCTGTTTCCCGGATTGCGGAGCAAACCACAGGGCTAGCAAGCCCCCGACCACCCCGCCAAGCAGGGCGCCTACGATTAGCCCCGGCAGAAAGTAGTTAGAGCGATGTTGAACGTTTCGCATTACAAATCTCCTCAGTCAGTCTATTCTTGTTCTACATCTTTTTGTGTTGTGGTGAATCTTGCTTTCCAATTCACCTTCACAATCAGTGTAGTTCGATAACAGGGGTTTGTCGTCAACCGTGTGATGATCTTATGCTCAACAAAAAACGACCGCTGTGAGGCGGTCGTATCAACAAATGTTGAAACCCTGGATGAGGTTGTCCGTCAACCCTCTTCGGCTGAGCCGTTCTCCAGCGAGGTGAGACCGGTGCGTAGCGCATACAAGGTGGCCTGGACGCGGTTTGCCAGGTGCAACTTGTCCAGGATGTGGCTGATGTGGGTGCGCACCGTCACCTCTGTCACCGTCAGGCGGTTGGCGATCGTCTGGTTGTCAAGGCCTTTCGCCACCAGGGAGAGCACTTCAAGCTCGCGCGCCGTCAGTGGGTCGGGGATCGGCTGGGTGTGCGGCGGCGGTTGGCGGATTTCACGCAGCAATTTGCGGGCAATGTTGGGCGGGAGCGAGGGTTCGCCACGATAGACCTGGTGGATGGCCGTCACTAGCTCTTCTGGTTCAGCGTCTTTGAGCAGATAGCCCAAGGCGCCGGCTTTGATCGCTGGGAAGACTTTATCGTCCGTGGCAAAACTGGTGAGGGCAAGGATCCGCACTTTGGGTTGGCTGGCGCTGATCTGCTGGATCGCTGCGATGCCATCCACCTTGGGCATCACTAAATCCATGAGGATCACATCCGGTTTTAGCGTAGTTGCCTGGTCGATGGCCTCTTGCCCATTGGCTGCTTCGCCCACCACGGTGATGCCATCCATCTGAGCCAATAAGGCCATTGTTCCTTTGCGGACAATCGCCTGATCGTCGACGATTAAGACGCGAATCGATGGTTGCGTCATGGATTTTGCTCCTATCACCGCTCAGCGCGCAGCGAATGGGTTGCCTGCGTCACGGGTGCTTCCGGCGGAATGTTTACCGCTACCTGTAGCTTTGTCCCTTGCCTGGGGGCGCTTTCCACCAGCAGGTTGCCCCCAATTTGCTGGACACGGCCTGCGATGCTGCGTAAGCCCAGGCCGCCTCCTTGTACCGTGACCGGGTCAAACCCTACCCCGTCATCCTGAATGGTCAAAACACAGCCCTGATCGGTGAACAGCAAATGCACAGTCACTTGTTCGGCTTTGGCATGTTTGACCACGTTATTCAGGGCTTCCAGGGCAACCTTATAGAGTTCTTCTTCCATCGCGATCGGCAAGGTGTTCTCGCCTTCGGCACGCAGATCGATCTGGAGACCGGCGCGCGCCTCGATCGCTTCCAGGCGTGCTTGCAAGGCGGCCACTAGCCCTTCGTCCTCAAGTACAGGGGGGTGCAAGCGAAACAGCAGCAGGCGCATGTCGGCCATCGCCTGGCGCGCCAGCGTACGCAGTTCTTGGAGATTCTCGCTTGCCTCGGCCTTTTTGTCGGCGGCGAGCGCCAGGCGTGTGGCATCGGCATACAGGATCACGCTGTAGAGCACCTGCGTGACTGAGTCGTGTAATTCGCGCGCCAGCCGCTGCCGTTCATTGATCACGGCCCGTTGCTTCGTTTGCTCGTGGAATTGGGCGTTGGCGATGGCAATGGCGGCTTGATCGGTAAACAAGCCCAGTATGCGCGTGTCATCTTCCGTAAAACCACCGGATTTATTCACCAGGTGCAGGGTGCCAATCACCTCGCCTTTCAGTAAAAGGGGCATCGCAAGGAGTGATTTCAGGTCTGGGTGAGGCTGGATCAGCTGCGGTGAGTTGGCCGGGTCATTAATTCGTAGCGGTTTTTTCTGCAGCACCCCTAGCCCGGAAAGCGAATCGCCGAGCGGTACGCGTTCCAGCTTTGGCACGACATGGCCTGTTTGGTGAAA
>JAHDWG010000581.1 GCA_023384495.1 Caldilineaceae bacterium | reverse complement strand
ATGTACGAAAAGCGCTACAGTGACCCGATGTATTATCGCATTGCCGAACAATTTGCCGCCCATGCGCAGGCAAAGGGCTACAACCCCGCCACCCTGGCCGTGGCGTGGGCCATGAGCCACCCCGGCGTGACAGCCCCCATCATCGGGGCGCGCAATCTGGAGCAATTGGCGCCCTCGCTGGCCGCCGCCGAGGTGGCCATGACGCCAGCGTGGCGCGCCGAAATTTCGGCGTTCTCGGTCGAGCCACCCCCCGCCACGGATCGCAGCGAAGAGCGGGCGTAGGCGGGTGCGCCGCGGCTGCGCCCTGTATAGGTGACAGTCACTTTTGAAGTGACTGTCACCAGATGCTCAACGTGGTCAAACATTATACGAAAACCGGGACGAAAATCGGCCTTTGCGCCCATTGATAAATCAGCTATACTTTCCCTATCGGACGAACACCACCAAGAGGGAAATACCCATGCACATCCACGAACTGGACACGCCCGTCCTGACTGTAGAGTTGGACGCGCTCGAAAAGAATCTCGACCGCTACCAGCGCTACTTCAGCGAACATGGCATTGGCCTGCGCCCGCACATCAAGACGCACAAGACGCTCGCCATTGCCCACATGCAGATGCGCCGCGGCGCCATCGGTCTCACCTGCCAGAAGGTCGGCGAGGCCGAAGTGATGGTCCACGGCGGCATCAACGGCGACATTCTGATCCCCTACAACATCATCGGCCAGGCCAAACTGGAACGGCTCTGTGCGCTGGCCCACCACTGCGAACGCCTCACCGTCGCCGCCGATTCCGAATATACGGTGCGCGGCCTTTCCGGCGCCGCGGCCGCGGCGGGCGTGACGCTTGGCGTGCTCATCGAGATCGAAACCGGCGAGAACCGCACCGGTCTGACGCCCCAGCAGGCCGCCGATCTGGGCCAGCTCATCCACAAACTGCCCGGCCTCGAGCTGCGCGGGATCATGGGCTTCCCCACCGCACCCGCCATCCGCCCGCTGATCCAAGAGACGCTCGACCTCTTCGACCGCCACGGCCTGCCCCACCCGGTGGTGAGCGGCGGCAGCACCCGCCACGCCCTCCAGGCCCACGAGATCCCCGAACTGACCGAATACCGCATCGGCGAATACCCGGTCGGGGGCTACGGCCATCTGCTCGCCGGCCGCCACACGGTGGAACAGTGTGCGCTGCGCGTCATCGCCACCGTGGTCAGCCGCCCGGTGGATGGCCGCGCCATCCTTGATTGCGGCAGCAAGACACTGAGCGCCTCGATCTTGCAGACCGACCACGGCCCCAGCATTGGCTACATTGTGGAATACCCCGACGCCCGTTTCTACGGCTACTCCGAAGAACACGGCCACGTCGATGTGTCGGCCTGCGCCCAAAAGCCGCAGATCGGCGAGCGCGTCCAGGTGCTGCCCGTCCACCCATGCCCGTGCGTCAACGAGCACGATGAACTGATCGCAGTGCGCGGTGGCCAGGTCGAGGCGGTCTGGCCGATCCTCGCCCGCGGCAAGATCCGCTGAGAAGACGATGGACGATAGACCATCGTCCATCGTCTATCGTCTCACCTCCCTTCCACAAGGAGTTTTCATGATCATCGACACCCATGTCCACATTTGGGAGATCGACCCGCCGCGCTATCCCATTGGGCCGACGGCGCCGGGGTGGAGTTCGTTGCCCGACGAGCCGGGCGCGGCGGATGAACTCTTGGCCGAGATAGATGCCCACGGGGTAGATTGGGCGGTGCTGGTGCAGACCAGTTGGTCCACCTGGGACAACGGCTACATCGCCGATTCGGTGGCGCGCTTCCCACAGCGGTTTATCGGCCACGGGCTGATCGACCCCCAAGACGCGGACAACGCACAGGTGGCGCGCTACTGGGTCAAGGAGCGTGGTCTGGCCGGTTTTCGTTTCCACCCCATGTATTACCCCAATGAGAAAATCCTGCTGACGCCGCAGAACGAGGCGCTGTGGGAAGAGATCGCCGCGCTCGATGTGGTGATCCAGTTTCACCTGCGCGCTGAACAGGCCGACCAGGTGGCCGCCATCGCCGGGCGTTACCCCCATTTGCGGCTGATCATCGACCATATGGGCTATCCTGATCTGGCGACGGGGCCGGCGGCCTTTCAGCCGATTGTGGATCTGGCGCGCTTCGACAACATGCACTTCAAGCTGTCCGATGTGCATGGACGCTCCAAAGAAAGTTTTCCCTACGCCGATGTCCATCCGTACATTCAGATGTTGCTGGGCGCCTTTGGCAGCGGGCGAACGGTCTGGGGTACGGGCTATCCGGGGCATCATCGGGTCAAACACAAGTGGCCGCCGCTGGCCGAGGAGTTGCGGCTGATCCGCGAGGGGTTGCCGTTCTTGAGCGCGACGGACAAGGAGCGTATTCTTGGGGGAACGGCTCAGGCGTTGTGGCGATTAGATGGGTGAGAAACGACCCAATGTTGATGTGAGCGCAGACGGGGAGCCATTAGAACCGGAGACATTGTCCATGTCAGATGATGATTTGATCATCCTCATCGATCATATTGGTCGGTCGATCCGCCTAACCCGTGAACGGCGAGCGCACATTCTCGAACACCCTGAAATGACGGGCCAGCTTGAGCGTCTTCGTGAAACGTTGGCCCAACCCGAAGTTGTGATCGCCACCACGGCCGACGCTAGCGTTCATGTCTATCATCGGCACTATGCGGAGACGCCCGTAACGAGCAAGTTTCTGCTCGTCGCGGTAAAATGGATGAATACAGATGCCTTTGTGTTGACAGCATTCTTTAGCAGTCGGCAAAAGAAAGGAACAGTCGTATGGCAAGCATAAATGTTTGGTATGACCGCGAGGGCGACTACTTGGAAGTCACCTTTGAGGACGTACCGGCAACGATGGAAGAAGTTACAGAAGATCTGTTCGAGCGACGCACAGCGCAGGGTCAAATTGTGGGCTTTGCCGTGTTCAACTTCAGTAAACACGATCGGGACAAGCTCACGCTCCCACTCACAGTTACAGCCGTGGCGGCCTAGAGTCGCTTTCCCATCTGGAAACGAGTCATGAACCAACCCTGGCCCCACCTGGCCAATCGCATCGTCCAGGCGATCAACGTCCAACCGGGCGAACTGATCCAGATTCGCGAAGGGACCGGTCGCTTTGACGTTGTCCAAGAGATCGCCCTCGCCGTGGAGTTGCGGGGGGCAACCCCCGCCATCGAACTGCTGCCGGCGCGCTATCTGGAACGGCTCTGGAACGAGGCCCCGCTCGCCTATCTGGCCCAGTGGGACGAGCACCGCATGGGCTGGATGGAGCAATACCACCGCGTGATCCGTCTGGCCGGCGCCGACCCGGAGTTCGGCGGGGTGCGACACGAAGGTTTTCAGGCCTGGCTGGGCGCCGTCAACCGGCTGACCCGGCGCGCCTCCTCGCGCCGGCTTCCCTACCTGGTCGCCGCCATCCCCACCGCCGAACGGGCCGCACAAGTGGGGATGACGCTGGCCGAGCTGGAGGCGCATCTGTTGCCGGCGTTAGCGGCCACGGTGGACGAACTGCGTCAGGCGGTGGCGCCCGTGCTGGCGGCTGTTGAGGGCCAGATCTT
>JAHDWG010000580.1 GCA_023384495.1 Caldilineaceae bacterium | reverse complement strand
ACACAAAACCCGGGTTGCTCCGGATACCTTACAAAATGCCAACTTTACTATATCATTGTTCAAATGGGATTGTCAAGTCTGAAAAATTCACAGCATTTCACAGGGCTCCTCAAAGGTAGATGATTGTCGTCCGGTTCTGACTTCCGCGCCCAAAGGGCCGGCCGGCGCACACCTGCCAGACAGAGAAGCTAACTAGCCACCTCCCGGAAGTCTGCGGCCGGCGACTTTTGAGACGCCCTGGAAATTCATGTACATAAATGAGTGCAAGGATAAATTGTCAGGTCAAGCAGTGCAGCGCTGACAGGAGCGAACGTGCAACTTGGCAATTCGACAAGCACCATCGAGGGACCAGATCATACCGGCATGTTTGAGGCATGCCCCTTGAAGGGTTCCAGAGCCGATCTGTCTGACGTTGACTCATGGTGGTCGTAGTGCATGCTGTGTTGGTAGTCGCGCGGATGGGTGATGACCTCGTAGAAGGGAGGATAGTGGGTGAGTTGTGCATCGACGTGGTCGAGCACAATTTGCACTAGGTCGTCCCAGAGGAGGTCAAAATGCTGTTAGGCCCACTGTTTAGCGAAATCGGCGCCTCGGCAAAGAAGGGGTCGTTGATGTACACCAGACAATCCGACTCAAGCCGTTGCTGGCGATGTGCGAAAGGCGACAAGATCATCAACGCGCTCGCCGATGCGTTTGAGTTGGGCTTTGGAGAGGGGAAACGGTTCGCCGGTATGAGCGTCAACATCCATGACGCCCAGGGTAAACGGACCCAGATGGTAGCGTTTGAACACGATCGTCACTTGCCAACGCGGTGGGTCGCCGGGCACAAAGAGCGGGTCGGTCGCATTGAAGAACATGCCTATGTGGTCGCCGAGATACCCTGCTGCCTGCCGCCGGGCATACTCCCCCAGCACATAGCCCTGCCCATCCACCGGCAACACACCCTGTTTTCTGGCCGCCAGGATGGCAGCCTTCTCGTGGATCACCCGAATCTCATCGTCCGTCAGCCCGATGACCTCGCCTGTCTGCGCATCGACCTGGATGGCGCCCACCGGCCCATGCTCGCCCCGCAGAAAGAACCGCCAGACCGCCCGGCCCAGCGGACGGCTGAAGTAGTGCGCCCCGTCCACGACCTCGAAGGCCGCATCCACGTGCGCCGCCACATACACACAGGCGGCAGCGTGGGCGTCGGCCTCGCTGACGGTCGCCTGATCGGTTGGCGTCTCTGGGATGGCAATGGCTTGCATGGTCATCTGTTCTCTCCGGCAGGTCACGCTCCCCGCGTGACAAGTCTACAGGCGCGGAGCGATGTCCGGCGCCGCCCGCAATCATTATACCGGGTGAGACCGGGAACCGCCAATGTTTCATCTTGTGCTACAATAGCCATCTATGCAAAACAACACCAGCGACATCGTCGCCAAACTCTGGAACCTCTGCCACATCCTGCGCGACGACGGCATCACCTATAACGAATATGTCACCGAGCTGACCTTCCTGCTCTTCCTCAAGATGATGCAGGAGACCGGCCACGAAAGCCGCATCCCCAACGGCTATCGCTGGGCGGAGCTGGCCCGCCGCGAGGGGCTCGACCAGCTCGACTATTACCGCCGGCTGCTGCTGGACCTGGGCGACGCCAACAAGAGAAGCGACCCCACCGTCCTGGCCATCTTCACCGACGCCCAGACCCGGCTGCGCAAACCCGCCAACCTCAAAGCGCTTACCGCCGCCATCGACCGGCTCGACTGGTTCTCGGCCCGCGAGGAAGGGCTGGGCAACCTCTACGAGGGGCTGCTGGAGAAGAACGCCGCCGAAAAGAAATCCGGCGCCGGGCAGTACTTCACGCCGCGCCCGCTCATCGACTGCATGGTGCGCGTGACCAGGCCCCAACCCGGCGAGGTCATCCAGGACCCCGCCGCCGGCACCGGTGGCTTTATCGTTGCAGTCGACCACTACATCAAGGAGCGCACCGACGAGCTCTTCACCTTGAGTGCGGCGGGGGCCCACTTCCAGCGTCACCAGGCCTTTCGCGGCGCTGAGCTGGTGCCCGATGCGCACCGTCTCTGCCTCATGAACCTCATGCTCCACGGCATCGAAGGCAGCGTCCTCTGCGCCGACACCCTCTCGCCCGACGGCGAACGGCTGGGCAAGGCTGACCTCATCCTCACCAATCCACCCTTTGGCACCAAGAAGGGCGGTGGCCGCCCTACCCGCGCCGACTTTTCCGTCACCGCCGACACCTCCAACAAACAGCTTGCCTTTGTCGAACACATCGTGCGCGCCCTCAACCCCGGCGGCCGCGCCGCCGTCGTCGTGCCCGACAACGTCCTCTTTGAGGACAACACCGGTCGCCGCCTCCGCACCTGGCTCATGGAACTCTGCGACCTCCACACCATCCTGCGTCTGCCCACCGGCATCTTTTACGCCCAGGGCGTCAAGACCAACGTGCTCTTCTTCACCCGCGGCACGAGCGACCGCGCCAACACCGAAACCGTCTGGGTCTATGACCTGCGCGCCAACATGCCCGCCTTTGGCAAAACCCGCCCGCTGTTGGCGAGCGACTTTGCCGGCTTCGAGGCCGCCTACGGCGACGACCCCTACGGCAAGTCCCCCCGCACCGACGAGGGCGAACGGGGTCGCTTCCGCCCCTTCACCCGGGCCCAGATCCAGGAGCGGGGCGACAACCTCGACATCGCCTGGCTGCGCGACGACGCCGGCGACGTCGAAGAACGCCTCACCGAGCCCGAAGACATCGCCGCCGCCATCATGGCGCATCTGCGCAACGCCCTGGAGGAGATCGAGGCCGCCACCGAGGAGATCGAGCCGGAAGTGGTGGAGGTGGTGGCATGAGTGAGTTGCCGAAGGGGTGGGTAAAGACAACTCTAACAGATATTGCAAGTCGAATTGTTGATGGCTCTCACACCCCTCCCGAAGCTAAAGATACGGGAGGGCCCATGCTCAGCGCACGTAACATTGACGGCGGCAAGATACACTTTACCGATTACCGCCTAATATCAGAGGTCGATTTTGAGCGGGAAAATAGAAGATCACAAATAGCACCAGGCGATGTGCTGTTGACCATCGTTGGTGCTATTGGCAGATCAGCGGTTGTGCCAAAAGAATGCCCATCATTTACGCTACAAAGAAGTGTTGCAGTGATAAAACCCGAGAGTGGAATTAATCCCTACTTTCTTTCGTACCAATTTAGCAGCCCGCTGACCAAATCTTGGCTACTCGATAATGCCAAAGGAACTGCACAGAAAGGGATATATCTCAACAAACTTGGCACCTGCGAAATCATCCTCCCTCCCCTGGCCGAACAGCGCCGCATCGTCGCCAAACTGGACAGCCTCTTCGCCCGCACCCGCCGCGCCCGCGCCGAGCTGGCCCGCATCCCACCCCTGGTCGAACACTACAAACAGGCCATCCTCGCCGCGGCGTTCCGCGGCGATCTTACAATGGGAACGGCCTATCAAGGTGGCGATGGCGACCACGAAGTTTCTCCTCTCTGGGCAACGCCTGCGAGTTGGCGATGGAGGCGTGTCACACAAGTGGGTGATGTTTCACTTGGACGGCAAAGGTCTCCAGAG
>JAHDWG010000579.1 GCA_023384495.1 Caldilineaceae bacterium | reverse complement strand
TGAGCCACAGCTCGCCCTACAGATGGCCGAACGATTGATCACCTCCGCACCAGGAGAGCCGCGCACCCAGCCGATTCCCCGGCTCTTGAAACTCAAGGGGGAGGCGCTGGTCGCCTTGAAACGCCTGAGTGAGGCAGCCCAAGCGTTGGAAGAGGCGAAACGTGGTGCGCTGGAGCGTCGCGAAGCTCCGCTGCTGTGGCAAATTCACGGCTCACTTGGGCGAGTCTACCGCTTGCTCAAGCGTGAGCAGGAGGCGAACAACGCATTGGTTGCTGCGCGGGAAAGGATCGAGTCGCTGGCGCAAACGATTGACGATGCCGAGTTGCGTGCGCATTTCTGCCAAAGGGCGCTCGTATCCCTACCAAAAGCAAAGCGCATGTCGGCGAGACGGGCCGAGGCCGAAAAGTTTGGCGGCTTAACCGAGCGCGAACGCGAAGTTGCAGCGCTGATCGCGCAGGGAAAGTCCAACCGTGAGATCGCTGACAGTTTGGTGGTCAGCGAACGAACGGTCGAATCGCATGTAGGCAATATCTTGTTGAAGCTGGGTTTCGCCTCACGAGCGCAGGTGGCAGCCTGGGTGGTCGAAGTCGGGTTGATAAGCGGTGACCCGCCCACCGCTCAAAGCAAAGAATAGCCCACTTCTCTGGCTCGCACATTTTCTCCGTACTCCCTCTGTTCTGCTCTCCTCAAAATCTCCGTACTCTTTCCTGCCCGCTTGCGTGTTTTCCACGATGAAGTGTGAAGGCCTTTTGCGTACACTCCTGGTGACACTTGCGTGAGGTCTAGAAAACCGCTACACCATCGGTGCAGGAAACCTCGCCATGGGGGTTTCGTGACCAAGGCAGGTACGGTCAAGTGACAATGCATGGAACAGAAAGGAGTGGCGCATCATGGGTACAGCACAAGTCCAAGGGAGCCTGTGGGGGGCACGGCCGCAGGACTATGCAGAGATCGTGGAACCATTTACCCGCCCCCTCTACGAGGCGGTCTTCCAGGCAGCAGAGGTTGGAGCGGGAACCCGGCTCCTCGACGTGGGCTGCGGGCCAGGGCTGGCGGCGCAGCTTGCATCCGTGTGCGGTGCGTACGTCGCGGGCCTGGACGCAGCGGAGACGTCGCTCGCGATTGCGCGTAAGCGCACGCCGGAGGGCGACTTCCGCGCCGGCGAGATGGAGGATCTGCCGTGGGCCGATAACACCTTCGACATCGTGACCGGCTTCAATGCCTTCCAATACGCGGCTGACGTGGTGAATGCGCTCCGCGAGGCCAGACGGGTTGCCAAGCCCGGCGGCCGCGTGGCGATGGCCGTCTGGGGACGCGCCGAAGACTGCGAGACGGTGGCGACGGTAACCGCCCTACGCCAGTTCCTGCCGCCCCCTCCGCCCGGCGCGCCGGGCCCCTTTGCGCTGTCGGCGCCGGGGCGCGTCGAGGGGCTGCTGCAACAAGCTGGGCTGGCGCCGCTGACCAGCGGCGAGGTAGACTGTCCCTTCGAGTTCCCTGACCTGGAAACGGCGGTGTGCGGGCACATGTCAGCGGGGCCAGCGGCGGTCGCCATCCGGCAGGCAGGCGCCGAGGCAGTGCAACACGCAATTGCCGAGTCGCTTGCATCTTTTCGGACGAGCGAGGGCGGCTACCGCCAGCGTAACCGGTTCCGCTACGTGATCGCCGCGGCCTGACCACGGCGTCGCTTATCTGCGAGGGGATGGTCCACAAATCTATTTCAGGTTTGGCCGCCCGTCTGACGGGCGGCGAGATCAATGTCCGTGGAAGATAAGTAAGGAAAGGAGTGTAACATGATCCTCATCATTGGGGCGACCGGTCTGGTAGGCGGCCTGATTGCCCGTCAGCTTCTCCAGAACAGGCAAGATGTCCGCATACTGGTACGGCCAAACTCTCCCTACCAGCCGCTGGTTGAGGCAGGGGCGCAGCCGATCTTTGGTGATTTAAAAGACCCGCTGTCGCTGGCGCCTGCCCTGGCGGGGATCGATACCGTGGTCTCGACGGCCACTGCCGGTCAGCGTAGCGGGAAGGACACCATCGACAGCGTCGATTTAGCAGGTAACCAGAACCTGATCGATGCGGTTGCACGGGCAGGTGTGCAGCAGTTCATCTTTGTCTCGGCACTGGGCGCCACCCCAGACAGCCCAGTACCACTGATGCGGGCCAAGGGGATGGCCGAAGCCCGGCTGCGTGATAGCGGCATTGGCTATTCCATCCTGGCGCTCAACGGGATTATGGACGTCATGTTGCCCTGGATCGTGGGCGGGTTGGCGCGGACCGGGCAGCCTGTCACGCTGGTCGGCGAGGGACGCCGCCGGCACAGTTGGGTGGCGGCAGCCGACGTGGCGGCGTTTGCTGTGGCGGCCATCGGCCACCTAGCGGCGATGAATCAGCGTCTCGTTATCGGCGGGCCAGAAGCCGTCTCCTGGCGGGACGTGGTCGCTACCTACGAGCGGGTGCTGGGCCGCCCCATTTCTGTGCAGACGATCGCACCGGGCGAGTTGCTCCCCAACCTCCCCCCGGTGCCTGGCCTGGCCGATGCCCTCAGTAGCGTGATGGCTTTTTTGGAGACGTTTGACTCCCCCATCGAGATGGCAGAGACGGCGCGCACCTTTGGCGTGCGGTTGACCCCACTGGAGGGGTTCGTGCGCCAAGAGATGGCGAGCGCACCATCGCCTCGGCCTGACGGCCTCGCTCATGCCTAGAACCTTTCCGTGTCATATTTCATCAATATTCAAACAGTAGCATCTCGCAAAAAGGAAGGTTTTCGAGACCTCATACCAGAGGTAAAAAAGCCAAACATAGAACAAACTACCCCCGATTCCTTCCCATACACGCGGGGCCGGGCTGCAGCTCCCAACAGCCGTTAGCAGGCCCCAGCGGCCTGTTATGGTGCAGCCTGGAACGGCTCCTGTGGAGACAGGGCATACGCCACGGCCTGTTCCAGCGTCAGCGCTCGCCCGTCGGCCCAGACCATGGCAAAGGCTTCTGCGCTTAGCACGGCGCGTAGGGCCGCCAGCGTTTGCTCAGTGCGGGGGCGGTCACACGACGCTAAAGGAGCGCCGATCGCTTCACGCAACTTGGCGGCAGCGCTCAAAACCTGCCCTGCCCATTCTGCGCTGGACGCCTTCGTCAGAGCCAGTGCGGCCAGGGCCTCTAAGGAGTAAGCAACCCCGCGCAGCTCTTGCAACCGCTGCCTGAGGGTCAGGCTTTCTTGGTGATACGCCCATGCCGCAGCGTATTCCTGCCGATCATAAGCAATCGTGCCCCGGTTGTGCAGAGACTCCGCCAGCCCATACTTGTCACCGATTTTCCGCTGGATGGCGATACTTTGATCGCACCAGGTCGTCGCCTGGTTGTCGTCGCCCTGCTCGTGGGCCAGGATTGCCAGGCTGCTCAGGACACTGGCAACCGCCTTGATGTGGCCTGTTTCTTGCGCCAAAGCCAGGCTTGCCTGGAAATCTGCTGCTGCTTGTTGGTCGTGACCTTGTTGGCGCGCCAGTTCGCCGCGATCCAATAACAGCCAGACGAGATCGGCATGATTCTTTAGCTTTTGATAGACCAGCATGCTCTCCTGGTAAAATTGCGCGGCTTGCGGA
>JAHDWG010000578.1 GCA_023384495.1 Caldilineaceae bacterium | reverse complement strand
GAACTGGTAGAAAATATCGAGTATGACCTGGCCGGGACGCCCTGCGCTGGTGTCATCCAGGGCGCGGTCTGCTACCACCCCGAAAAGCTGGCGGCGCTATTCCCCATCGAGGCGGGCCTGGAATCGTTTTTGGGCGCGCCGATCTGTGATTCGCAAGGGGCCATCCTCGGCCATCTTGCCGTGCGCGACGACAAGGCCCTGCATGTCGATCCCCAAGTCATCGAGGTATTGAAGATTTTTGCCACCCGCGCCGGCATCGAATTGGAACGCAGACGCGCTGAACAGACCCTGATCGAAGGGGAGCAACGGCTGCGCGACCTGAATGAGCGATTGGCGGATTCGAACCGCGCCCTAGAGGCGATGGTAGCTACCCGTACGCGCGAGATCGAACAGCGACGCCAGGTGGCCGAAAGCCTGCGCGACATGGTGCTGATCCTCAACTCGGAGCGCCCGCTCGACGAAATCCTTGCCTATATCGTCGAGACGGCCACGAGGCTCTTGGGCACGAATAGCGGCGCAATCCTCACCTTGCAGGCCAACGGCAAGCAGCTTGCCGTGCAAGCGATGCGCGGGTTGCCCATCGACTACGCCGCCAATCTCAATCTGTCGGTCAAGCGGGGTCTATTGGGGCAAGCGATCCTCAACCGGCAACCGGTTGTCACCTCCAACCTGGCGGCTGCCCTGCTCGAGCAGGGCAGCGCATCGCATAGCCAGCGAAGCGCCCTACTCGCCAACCAATATCAGGCCATCTTGACCGTGCCGCTGATCCGGCAGAACCCAAACGGCGCCGCAGAGGAGGTCTATGGCGTGATTGCCCTCTATTACCCAGAACACCGCCACTTTTCAGACGAAGAGATCGAGTTGGGCATGGCCTTTGGCGCCCAGGCGGCGTTGGCCATCGAGAATGCGCAACTGCGCCAGCGCGCCGAGCGGGCCGCAATCCTGGAAGAGCGGTCTCGATTGGCGCGCGAGTTGCACGATTCGGTCACCCAGCAATTGTATAGCCTCACACTGCTGGCCGAGGGGTGGCGACGGTTGGCGCACAGCGGGCAAACCCTCAATATCGAAGACGCGCTGGCCGAGTTGGGCAGGCTGGGGCAACAGGCGCTCAAGGAGTTGCGGCTCCTCATCTATGAGCTGCACCCCCCTGACCTCCAAGAGGCAGGCTTGCTGGCGGCCCTGCACCAGCGGCTGGCGGCGGTGGAGCAGCGCACGGGGGTAGAGGCGCGGTTGATTGCGTCGGGCGCCTTCGCCCTGCCCGCGCCGGTGGAAGCAACGCTCTATCGAATTGCGCAGGAGGCGCTCAACAACTGCCTCAAACATGCGGGGGCAACGGCTGTGCAAGTTCATCTGGAGGCCGCATCCGATGAAGTCATATTGGAAATCGTCGACAATGGCTGCGGGTTTGGCGCAGACCTCCAGTCGCGGAGCGGGGGCTTGGGCCTGAACAACATGCGCGAGCGCGCCGCACAGATCGGTGGCAAGTTGACCATACACACCGCTCCGGGCGCAGGGACGACCATACGGGTTGTGATCCCCAAAGGAGAAAGCGAACATGGCTGACCCGATTCGGATTCTCATTGCAGATGACCATGCGGTGGTGCGCAAAGGCTTGCAGACGCTGATCGCAAGCGAGCCTGGCATGACTGTGGTGGGCGAGGCCGCCGACGGCATCGAAGCCGTGTTGCACGCCCGCTCGCTCAAGCCTGATGTCATCTTGCTGGATTTGATGATGCCCCGGCTTGACGGGTTGGGTGCGATCCAGCAGATCAAACAGGAGAACCCGGCCGCCCGTATCCTTGTCTTGACCAGCTTTGCCGAAGATGACAAAGTGTTTCCGGCTATCAAGGCGGGAGCGTTGGGCTATTTGCTCAAGGATTCATCGCCCGATCAGCTCCTCCAAGCGATCCGCGATAGTCATCAGGGCAAGTCCTCGCTCGACCCGGCGGTGGCGGTCAAGCTGATCCGCGAGATCAACCGGCCCTCGGATCTGCCGTTGAGCGCCGATCCACTGACCGAGCGCGAGATCAACGTGCTCAAACTGGTGGCGCAGGGGCGCACCAATCAGGAGATCGCACAGGCGCTGGTGATCAGCGAGCGCACCGTGGGCAACCACATCAGCAGCATCCTCAGCAAGCTTCACCTGGCCAACCGCACCCAAGCCGCGCTCTACGCGCTGCGTGAGGGGTTGGCAAAGCTGGAAGACAGCGAACCCTCCTTGTAACGAAATCTCCATTTGTGCGGACCTCTCCGATCAGATTGACGGCTGCCGACGCTTGCCGAGCTTCGGCAGCCGTCTATGCTTGCACGCTACCGCCGCGCCACCTGCACGCCAGGCGCCGGTCTCTCCCCGCCATGCCAACAGGGCATGATTACCCATAGACAAGAGCAGAATTGCTCATGCGCCTGGGCCGTGTATGTGCGATACTCCACTCCGTCTGTTACATTCTACGCGCCATCGTACTACATACCATCGTAACGCATCACATGAAACAAGAAGGAGCAATCTCATGGTTGGCCGTATTGCGAATCCGCGCCGGCAAGAAGAAGAGGAGCTGCGCGCCATGCGGCGGCTGCCACCCGGCCAGGCGCTCACGCACAAGTTTCCGATCCTTCACTATGGCCAGCTGCCCGAAATCGACCTGGCCGCGTGGACATTTCGCGTCTCTGGCGCAGTTGAGGAAGAACGAGTGTGGACATGGTCGGAGTTCAATCAATTGCCCCGCACCCGCATCACGCTCGATCTACACTGCGTGACGCGTTGGTCCAAATTTGACACCATTTGGGAAGGCGTGGCCATGAAGACGCTGGTCGAGCAGGGTTACATTCGGCTGAAGCCAGAGGCGCGCTTTGCCGTTCAGCACTGTGAGCATGGCTACACGACCAACACGCCGGTGGGCCTGCTCCTCTCGGATAACATGCTCATGGCAACCCATTATGACAACAAGCCGCTTGACCTGGAGCATGGCTATCCCCTTCGGATGGTGATCGGAATCAACCGCGCCAACCCCAATGCACAGAGCGCCTATTTATGGAAAGGGGGCAAGTGGCTGCGTGGCGTCGAGTTCACGGCCAGCGACCGGCCCGGCTTTTGGGAGCGGCTTGGTTACAACAACGAAGCCGACCCCTGGCGCGAACAGCGCTATGCGTAGGCGCCTGTAACTTTGATCGTATGACAGGTATTTTTGCCTAGCGGCGGCGTGCAACCCACACCGCTCAATGGCTGCGCAGTTGAGCAAAAACCCAGGCCGGGACGTGTGTTTTGGCCCATGCGAAGCAGCCTGCACATCGCGTACAATCAGCGCAGCAGTAAGCAGCAAAGCCAACACAAAGCCGACAACGGCCCAACGTCAACTGTCCATTCTCAACCATTCAAAGGAGGATTCACATGTCAAACCGCACCATGTCATGGGGCCACAAAGTTGCCCGCCGGGTTGCGCCGTTCCTCTTGGCGGCGATGGCGCTCCTTCTGGTCACCGCCACGGCCAGCGCCAACACCCAGTGCCGGCGTGTCCATGGCGTCTATGACGAGCACGCCGTCGACCCCAGCAGTTGCCCTTCGCCCGTGGGGTTGTGCATCGAAGGCGAGTTCTCAGGCAACATCA
>JAHDWG010000577.1 GCA_023384495.1 Caldilineaceae bacterium | reverse complement strand
AGGATGGAACGCGCCCGTTCATAGGCGGCCTCGACGATACGCCGAACCTCCTGGTCGATCTTGCGCGCCATATCTTCGCTGTAGTTTCGTTGTTCGCCAAAATCCATGCCCATAAAGGGATTGCTATCGCCCTGGCTGAGCTGCATCGGGCCGACAAGCTCGCTCATGCCAAAGCGCGTCACCATGGCCTTGGCGATCTTCGTAACCCGCTCCAGATCATTGGCGGCGCCGGTGGAAGGCTCGCCAAAGACGATTTCCTCGGCGACGCGCCCCCCCAACAGGCCGGTGATGGTGTCTTCGTATTCAGCGCGGCTGCGGAGCGTGCGGTCTTCTTCGGGCAAGGGCATGACATAGCCCAACGCCTGCCCGCGGCTGACGATGGTGATCTTGCCCACATTGTCGGCGTGGTGCAGATTTTCCATCACAATCGCGTGGCCGGTTTCGTGATAGGCAATCACCTTGCGGTCATGGGCGTTCAATACACGACTCCGCCGGGCCGGCCCAGCCATCACCCGCTCGATTGATTCGATCACTTCGTCCATGCCAATCGAACGTTTGTTGCGCCGGGCCGCCAAAATGGCGGCCTCATTGATCAGATTTTCGAGGTCAGCGCCCACCATACCCGGTGTTTGAGCCGCCACGACACCGAGATCCACATCGGGCGCCATCGGCTTGCCGCGGGCATGCACTTTGAGGATCTCCTCGCGCCCGCGGCGGTCGGGCCGATCCACCACCACCTTCCGGTCGAAGCGACCGGGCCGGAGCAGCGCCGGGTCGAGAATATCAGGCCGATTGGTGGCGGCGATGATCACAATATTGGTATCGGTGTCAAAGCCATCCATCTCCACCAGAATCTGGTTGAGCGTCTGTTCGCGCTCGTCGTTGCCGCCGCCCATGCCCGCGCCGCGGTGGCGCCCCACGGCGTCGATTTCGTCCACAAAGATGATGCAGGGCGAATTCTTCTTGGCCTGCTCAAAGAGGTCGCGCACACGGCTGGCGCCGACGCCCACAAACATCTCGACAAACTCCGAGCCGGAGCTGCTGAAAAAGGGCACGCCCGCCTCACCGGCCACCGCTTTGGCCAGCAGCGTCTTGCCCGTGCCCGGCGAGCCGACCATGAGCACCCCTTTGGGGATGCGGGCGCCCAGCGCGGCGAACTTCTGAGGCTCTTTGAGGAATTCGACCACTTCCTCCAACTCTTGCTTGGCCTCATCGGCGCCGGCCACATCTTCAAAAGTGACGGTGGGGCGGTCGGCGTTGTCGAGCTTGCGCGCCCGGCTGCGGCCAAACTGCATAGCGCGATTCTGCCCGCCATTGCCCGCCTGCCTCATAATAAAGATAAAGAAGCCAAAGATGAGGATCATAGGCAGCAACATGATCAGCCAGTTGAAGATCACGGCGCTATTGGGCGCGCTCTCCACCTCAATCGTCAGCCGTTGCAATTGTTCATCGGTGACGCCAAAAGTGCGCAGGGTATCGATCAGGCTGCGGGTATCTTCTTTGCGGCTGCGGCGCGGCTGATCGTCGCGCGTGAGATAGACCGAAACGGCCTCGCCCTGCACGGTGATCCGCGACACTTCACCCCGCTGCACCAGGGCGGCCACCTCATTCAGTCCCAGCACATTGGCGTCATTGGTGGGGCTGCTCCAGAGAAAGCGCGAGCCGATCAACACCAAAATGATCAGCACGACCCAAAACCAATTGCGGCTCAAAAAGTTGCCGCCAGGGGGGCGACCGCTCGGATCGCTGCTGTTGGGCTTTTTGGGCGGGACGGGATTCTTATTTTCGTTTGCCATCGAGACACGCCTTTGTCAGACTGGACATGATCTCAAAATCGCCATCTTTTGACGCATCGGTGCACAAACAAGTGTTCCCGCGCCGCAACCGATTTTGAAACCAGCTCTGTCCAAATAAATCAACCTACGATGCGCTTCATCGTAGGTCATACCGGTCCAACATTCAGTAACTATCTATCCGTAAATGCGGCGCCAATCTGCGTAGCCAAACAGTGACATGGCGCCCGCATTCCTGGGCGCTCAGGCGCGTAGCTTCCGTGCGGATCAGACCCGCGCCTCATGTCAGCGCGCGCAACTCGTCGCGGATGCTCTCGCCAATCAGATGCGTTTCTGTCTTGTGCAACGGCGCATACCGGGCTGCCATCTGCGGTGTTGGGCAGGATGCTTCGTCGGGCTTGTCGCTCAAGCAGAGAAGCAGACAACCTCGCTCGCCAAGCCACTGGCTAAGCTCACAGACTTCCTGTGTGAGGGTAATTTCTTCCTCGAGCAGCGCCTCCACCGGTGTATCATCAGGCATGTGCCCCATATGCTCCACCGTGCTGATGAACTCTTCACGGCGAAAGCGCTTGAACGGAGTTGGATCGCCCATGCGCACGCTGTTGCCCACGGCTTCATGCACCTGGCGAAAGGCCTCGGTAGCGCCGGTACTGTGCATGCGGTAGCCTACCCAGCGCACAAACTGCTCGAAGTTTTCCAGGCTTTTCTTTTCGATCTCTTGGAGCATCTCATCGTACTTGATGAGGCCTGTGTTCAATACGAGACAGATATAGGCCAGATAGTCCTGATTGTCGCCAGTTAGAAAGTGATAACGCGCCCGATTGAGTTCATTATACTGTTCTTCAAATGCGCGCCGGTTGAAATCGCGCCCCATCACCGAATCCATGGTGCGATAGATGCCTTGCAGCCGGGCGCGGTCGATGACCTGATCGTTGCGGCCCTTGGCGCCCAATGCTGTCTTGTCAATGTCGACCACCACGACGGTGCGTTCGTCCAGGTGAAGGCCTTGTTGCAACACCCATTTTGCCCAATCGCCGAGCGCCACCCAACGATTGGCTGCGTAAATGTGCGCCTGTTCGTCGATCTCGACGGCCGGTGGGTCTGCCGGGCGTTCCGAGCCGATAAAGCAAGCACCCTGCCAACCGCTCTCGCGCCGCATGTTCTCGAAGGCGCGGCCATCGTTGAGCAACGTATCACCCACCATGAGCACTTCGCCCAGCGCGGCGGTCACCTTGCGGACCCGTTGCGCTTCCTGTGCAAACCAGAGGGCAGCCTTGGCATACTCTGCATCGAGCTTACGCGGGATCTGTTCCCCGCTGAGCCCCATCTTATATCCAGCGGTCTTCAAGCCAGGAAGTCGCTTGTCCAACGGCTCCAGGTTGCGATAGATCACCGAATCGCCAAAGTAATCAGACAACCTGGCACGGCCAAAGTTTTTCATCATGATCGGTGTCTCAGTCCTGAACGAGACGCGCATCGCTACGTCAATCACGGTCAATACTCCTATAAGTCATGCCTTACGCTGCTGTTTACACCACAACAGGATGCAAGTCGTCTCCTCATATATCTACATATATCTACATATATCTACTTATATCTACTTATAGCTACCATATCTATGCCATTACCTACTACTATACACAATAATTGGCAAGATGGCGAATTAAGAAGCTGATTGAAAAGTAGGGTCGTCCGCGCCCCTACAAACCAGCAAACCGGCTTCTGATACGAAATCCGGTTGTTCACTTTGGGCATACACCCGATTGAAACGGCGGTGTATGCCTAAAGTGAACAGCGAGACTCGGTTTTAGATGAAT
>JAHDWG010000576.1 GCA_023384495.1 Caldilineaceae bacterium | reverse complement strand
CAATGTCGCGCACCTGCATGTCCAGCTCGCCGGCGATGGCCTTCAGCGTCACAAATTCGGTGGGGCTGCCGCCCTCAGAGATCTGCACCTCAATGCGGTCGATGTAGGGCAACTGGTTGCCCGCCGGGTCGACCTTCCAGTAATAGGGGTTGCGCTCAAAGACGGCGCGCTGCCCCGACTGGAATTCCACCAGCTTCCACGCCATGTAGGTCGGCGTGTCCGGGTAGCGCAGGCGGCTGACTGGGTCATAGCGCCGCATCAACTCATCGGAATTCTCCACCGCGTCATTGTATTCGGGGTGAAATTGGCGCAGGTAGTGGGCCGGCACGACAAAGGCCGCCGAGTGGTAGTGCCCGCGCGAGTGGTTCTCGAGGAAGAGCGGGTTGGGCGCCGCAAAGGTGTACTTGAGCGTGTAGTCATCCACCTTTTCTACCTGCATCGGCTGCCCGCCTACGGTGGTGCCGCCAGGGGGGCCGAGGGGGACGCGTTCATCAAGCACCATGTCGTTCCACCAGAAGAGATAGTCGTCGACCGTGAGCGGCTCGCCGTCGGACCATTTGATGCCGCGGCGGAAGACCACGGTCAGCTCGGTGGCCTCGTCGTTCCACTCCCAGCGCTCCAGCAGGTTGGGGCGCATCCCCGACACATCACGGTTCCACTTCAAGAACGGCTCCACCATAATGGTCTGGCGTGTCCAGCCCAGGTCATCGTTGGCGTCCACCATCCGCCAGACGCCGCCGTATTGGCCGAGCTCTTCCACCGGCTCGACCACGAGCGGGTCTTGCGGAAGGCGCTCATCCACCGGGGGGAGATCACCGGCCTGAACCAGGGCGGACAACATGGGCGCTTCTTTGAACTGACCCGCATCGGCGGCTGTGTCCGCTGCGGGGGCCTCTGCCGCCTGGGCCGGCGCTTCGGCGGGCGCCGGCGCCACATCGGCTGGGGCCGGTTGCCCACCGCCACAGGCGGCCAACAACAGCGCCAACACAAACAGGGTGCTCAACCACTTCGTACGTCGGTACATGTTTCCTCCTTCTTGCAATCGGTTTTGGCACTTCGGTACACGTCTTGCGGGCGAGATCAATTGTTCAGTCCCTTGTTCAGTCCTCGCTCAACCTGTTGTTCAATCAGGGGCGATGCATGGCCATCCCGCGGGCCTTTGGTCCGCGCCTACCAATCCAGGATAGCGCCGTCGTGGGCGCGGATGGTGGTGGCGTGGATCACCTCCTGCTGGAACGGATGTTTGCGCGCGGCGCTCTCGTCAACCTCAATGCCGAGTCCGGGCGCATCGACCGGCAGCCAATAGCCATCTTGCATCTGCAACTGATGTTGCACCACCTCCCAGCGCCACGGCACATCGGCCAACATATCTTCTTGGATCAGAAAGTTGGGGGTGCTGAGCGCAAAATGGAGCGCGGCTGCATTGGCCACCGGCCCCAACGGATTATGTGGCGCAACGCCCAGATAGTAGGTTTCGGCCATCGCCGCGATCTTCTTGGCCTCCCACAGCCCGCCGCAGTGGCAAAGGTCGGGCTGGATCACATGGCACGCCCCCTTCTCAAAGAGTTCGCGAAACCCAAAGCGGGTCACCAGCCGTTCGCCGGTTGCAATCGGCACTGGGCTTTGCTTGCGCAGCTCGGCCATGACGTCGATATTTTCGGGCGGCACCGGCTCTTCGACAAAATAGGGCCGGTAGGGCGCCAAGACGCGGCAGAATTCCAGCGCGTTAGCGGGAAAGTGACGCCCGTGGCAGTCCACCATGATGTCAACATCGACGCCGACCGCCTCGCGCAGGGCAGCCATCACCCGTTCGGCATAGTCATAGGCGGCAATGGCGTTGAGGCTTTCGGTGGGCGGCGTCAACAGCACTTTGACGGCAGTGTATCCCTTTTCGATGACAGCCAGTGCGCGCTCGACAAAAACCTGCGGATCTTGACTCTGTTGTGACTCATAGACCGCGCGCATGTCGCCGCCGCCCAGGTGCGTGTACATGCGCACCCGGTCGCGCACCCGGCCCCCCAGCAGACGGTAGACCGGCAGCCCCACTTCTTTGCCTGCAATGTCCCACAGCGCCTGCTCGATGCCGCTGATGGCCGACATGCCGATCACGCCCAGGCGCCAGAACGACTGGCGGTACATCTTCTGATAGAGGTGTTCAATGCGCCGCGGGTCTTCGCCCAGCAGCATGGGGGCGAAATCTTCCACCGCGCCGACAACGGCGCGAGTTTTCCACTCCAGCGAAGCTTCGCCCCAACCATAGAGGCCCGGTTGGTCGGTCTCTATTTTGACAAAGACCCAGTTGCGCATTTCGGCATTGACAACCACAGTTCGAATGGCGCTGATTCTCACAGGCTGGCCTCCACTGCCTCTACTAACCCCACTAATTCGTCTGATGTAGTAGCAGCTTCAGTCGCTCCGTTGTTAAAGCGACTGAAGTCGCCACTGCCGCTGAATCCCCAAGATGAAAGGGCCGCACTGTTAATCACCCGGTGGAGCCAGCGTGCGCAAAGCCCGCGTCATGATCTCGCGCAGCTGCTCCATGTGTTGGCGCATGGCGTCACTGGCCGCAGCAGGGTTCTGTTGGCAGAGCGCTTCGTAGATCGCGCCGTGCCATTGCTGGGCTTTGCGCCGGCCCGCAGATCCGCCGATTTCCGAGGTGATGCGCCGGCTTTCGATGCTCAACCCGGTGAGGTATTTGGTGATCTGGATTAGAAAGCGATTTTCGGTCGATGCAATGATCAGGTTATGGAACGCCACGTCGGCGCGCACAAACGTTTCGATGTCGTCGATGCCGATTTCCATCTGTTCCAGCCACTCATGGAGCAACTGGCGCGTTCTGGGGGTAATCCGCTGTGCGGCCAGTCGTGCAGATTCGATCTCGACCATGGTGCGTAGCTCGACGAGCTCCTGGCTGATGGCCGGCAGATTCCCGCTGTCAATAAACGCCGCCAGCAGCAGAGGGTCAAACAGATTCCACTCGCTCGACGGGTTGATGTAGGTGCCGATGCCGTGGCGTGTCTCGACCAGGCCCGCCGCAGCGATACGCCGGATCGTGTCGCGGATCACCGAGCGGCTTACACCATACTGGCGGCACAGCTCCCCCTCGGAAGGCAAAAAAACGCCCTCCTGATAGTCCTTCCGCACAATGGCTTGTGCAAGCGTTTCCACCACCTGCTCGGATTTATGTTCGGATCTGGTTGCTGTGAGCTTTGGGGGGGTCATTGCCGCCTTCCCACCGGTTCTGTCTTCCGACCGATTCCGCTTGCCATGTCTCGCGCAAAGGCGTCTCTGTTCCTTGTCAACTCAGGGCGGCGGATCGAATCCATCGAATCCAATCGGTGGCGATGACCGTTGCTGACGGGTCTTATGCACATCCTTCTTGGCGCGCGCGCGTGTAGTGTCTGTGAGCCATGATGGCGCCTGGGTTAGTTGTATCATAGCAGATCGGACAACTTGTTGTCAAAAGCTATTATCACTCCCCAGGGCTTGTCAGGTCAGACCAGGCTTCCGGGAGGTGACCCGGTCACCTCCCGGAAGTAGGGCCACAGCGACGAAATCGGACGGTTGAGAAGCCCTGTCAGCCCCCAGGCTCAGTCATTGGCGCCCCCCGGTGTGTCGGGCC
>JAHDWG010000022.1:32875-33804 GCA_023384495.1 Caldilineaceae bacterium | reverse complement strand
GACCCCAATGGGGCAGGGGTGGTGCGCGAACGCAACTGGATTACCTTCCAGCCCGGCGAGATTCGTGTCTGCGGCTCCTGTCACGGGTTGAGCGAACTGGACCAGGCAGGCCAGGCCACGCCGGCCAATCAACCACAGGCCTTGCTCACCTTGCTCCAACACTGGAAGAGCACGGTTTGCGACGGTGACGAGTGTCCCGTTGTCACAGCCACGCCCACAGCCACACCCACTGTCACCCCCACGGTTACGCCGACGCCTACGCTGGTTCAGACGCCGCCAGGAGACTTTCGCCCGCGCGCCTTTCTGCCCAATGTCAGCCGGTAAATACAAACGACCTTCCAGGAAATTGGGGTCTCCTGGAAGGTCGCGTTCGCTCAGGTAGATTGTTGGCCGGCAAGCAAAGAATCGGCAGAATGAAAGGATGTAACTTCTGCATTCTGCCGTTCGTTGGCTTACGCCTCCAGCGCCTCGATGGCCGTAAAGGCCAACTCGTTGCCCACTGCATCCACTAGGATGTGGTCGCCGCTCTCGATGCGCCCCTCGAGCAACTGGAGCGCCAGCGGGTCGGCCACTTTGTGCTGCAAGACCCGCTTGAGCGGGCGAGCGCCAAAGGCGGGATCGTAGCCCTCTTGGACGATCAGTTCCTTGGCCTTGTCGGTCAGCTCCATCGTGATACCGCGTTCCTTGAGCAGCGTGCGCAGGCGGCCCAACTGGATCTCGATGATCGATTTGAGCTGCTCTCGCTGCAAGGCATGGAAGATGACGATCTCGTCTACCCGGTTCAGGAACTCAGGCCGGAAGTGGGTCCGCAAGACCTCGCGCACTCGCCGCTCGACCTCCTCATCGATGCCGGCCACGTCCAGGATGTACTGGCTGCCCAGGTTGCTAGTCATGATAATGACCGTGTTCTTGAAGTCCACGGTGCGGCC
>JAHDWG010000022.1:24270-32865 GCA_023384495.1 Caldilineaceae bacterium | reverse complement strand
TGACTATCGGTCAGCCGGCCATCATCGAGCACTTGCAGCAACACATTGAAGACCTCAGCGTGCGCCTTTTCGATCTCGTCGAAGAGCACCACCGAGTAGGGGCGGCGACGCACGGCCTCGGTCAACTGGCCACCCTCTTCATAGCCTACATAGCCAGGCGGCGCGCCGATGAGCCGGGCGACGGTGTGGCGCTCCTGGTATTCGCTCATGTCGATGCGCACGATGTTCTGCTCGTCATCGAACAGGAACTCGGCCAGCGCACGGGCTGTTTCAGTCTTACCCACACCCGTCGGCCCCAGGAAGATAAAGCTGCCGATGGGCCGGTTCGGGTCTTGCAGACCGGCGCGGCTGCGGCGAATGGCGGAAGCTACCACGCGCACGGCTTCCTCCTGGCCGACGACGCGCTCGTGGAGTTTGGCCTCCATGCGCAGCAGCTTTTCGCGCTCGCCTTCCATCAAGCGGGAGACGGGGATGCCCGTCCACTTGCTGACGATGGCTGCGATCTCGTCGGCATCGACTTCCTCTTTGAGCAGCGCGCCCTGGCTCTGCAACTGGCGGACGCGTTCCTCGGCCTGAGCCAGGTCGGCTTCCAACTGGCGCATCTTGCCGTAGCGCAACTCGGCGGCCTTTTGCAGGTCGTAGGCGCGCTCTGCCTGTTCGATCTGCGTGCGTACGCCGTCGATCTGCTCCTTCAACTGGCGCACGGCCGTGATGGCCTCGCGCTCGGCCTGCCAGCGACTGGTCAGCTCGGCGCTTTTCTCTTTCAGATCAGCCAGCGCAATCTCTAAGTCTCTCAATCTCCCCTGGCTGGCCTCATCTTTCTCTTTCTTGAGCGCCTCGCGTTCGATCTCCAACTGCATCACCTCACGGTCGATCTCGTCCAGCTCTTGCGGCTTGGAGTCGATCTGCATGCGCAGCCGGCTGGCCGCCTCGTCGATGAGGTCAATCGCCTTGTCCGGCAGGAAGCGGTCAGTGATGTAGCGGTGACTCAACGTGGCCGCAGCGATGACCGCACCGTCGGTGATGCGCACGCCATGATGCACCTCGTACCGCTCCTTCAGCCCGCGCAGGATGCTGATCGTATCCTCGACGCTGGGCTGGTCGACAAAGACCGGCTGAAAGCGCCGTTCGAGCGCGGCATCCTTTTCGATGTGTTTGCGGTACTCGTCCAATGTGGTGGCGCCAATGGCGTGCAACTCACCGCGCGCTAGCATGGGCTTGAGCATGTTGGAGGCATCCATCGCGCCCTCGGCTGCCCCGGCGCCGACCAGCGTGTGCATCTCGTCGATAAAGAGGATGATCCTGCCCTCCGCCGCCGTGATCTCCTTGAGCACGGCCTTGAGCCGTTCCTCGAATTCACCGCGATATTTGGCCCCGGCGACCAGCGCGCCCAGGTCCAGCGCCACCAGTTGCTTGTCGCGCAGCCCTGTGGGCACATCGCCGTTGACGATACGCTGGGCCAGCCCCTCGGCGATGGCCGTCTTGCCGACGCCCGGTTCGCCGATGAGCACCGGGTTGTTCTTGGTGCGCCGGCTCAAAATCTGGATGACGCGGCGGATCTCCTCGTCGCGGCCGATGACCGGGTCGAGCCGGCCCTTGCGCGCCTCGGCGGTCAGGTCGCGGCCATACTTCGCCAGCGCCTCGTACTGCGCCTCTGGGTTGTCGGTGGTCACCCGCTGGCTGCCGCGCACGCCGGCCAACGCCTGCATCACGCTGTTGTAATCGACGCCGTGCCGGGCCAGCAGGTCGCGCATCTTGCCTGCGGTGGAGGCCATAGCCATGAGCAGATGCTCGGTGGAGACAAAGTCATCCTTCATGTTTTTGGCGATCTGCTCGGCCTCGTTGGTAATTGTATTGGTTTCGCGGCCAATGCCCACCTGCATGGCAGCGCCGCTTGCGCGCGCCTTGCTCGCCAGCGCCTGCTCCACGCTGCGCAGGATCGTGCCCGGGTCGGCGCCGATCTTGTTGATCACCGCCGGGACCACGCCCCCCTCGTGGCGGATGAGCGCGGCCAGCAGGTGCTCGGGGTCGAGCGCGGCGTGGCCATACTGTTCGGCCATCCCCTGCGCCTCGAGCAACGCCTCGCGCGCCTTTTGGGTATATTTGTCCAAACGCATGGGTCTCTGCTCCTCAGAACAATATAGTTCATCCAATTGCCAATGGGCAACAAAATATGTCTCAACAAAGTGTACGGCACAGGTGTATGAGCCACACTTGCGCTCTGTTAGTCTATCGTTTGACGTATTGACGTAGGGGAGGAGATGGGATAGGATTACCGTCCGACGTGAGTGGGCGCACGTGGAATGAACATGGAGAGGTAAAGTCTACTTATCATTCAACATATCATTCAACCCAAGGGTTGTCCGTTGTGCGTGAACTGTTTTCGATCTTTCTCAACATCCTCACCCCGGTCTTTGCACTGGTGGCCGTCGGCTATCTGCTTGCCCCTCGTCTCAATCTTGATGTACGCACGCTCTCTCGCTTTGCCTACTATATTTTGACGCCCGCCTTTCTCTTTAACGTTCTCAGCAGCGCGCAGATTCCCGCCGGGCTGGCAGTGCGCATGGCGATCTTTATCATCACCGTATCCGCCGGAGGCATCCTGATTGCCTGGCTCGCAGCGCGGCTGATGGGCGCCACGCCAGAGATGACTGCGGCGCATGTGTTGATCGCGGCGTTTGGCAACGTGGGCAACTTCGGGTTGCCCATCATCCAGTTCAAATTTGGCGAAGCCGCGCTAGCGCCGGCCTCGTTCTACTTCCTGGTGTTGAGTATCTTTGGCTTTGTGGTAGGGGTTACTGCGGCGACCTGGGGCAAAGGCAGCCCGGCGCGGGCAATGCGTATCGCCTTTACCACACCGTCGGTCATCGCGGCGGCCATCGCGGTGTTGATCAGTGGAGCGGGGCTATCAACGCCGCTCTTTGTCCAGCGGGGCATCGGGCTGCTGGCCGGAGCCATGATCCCGACCATGCTGGTGGTGCTGGGGGCGCAATTGGCGGGGATGGGTCTCCCTCGGCTCAGCCGGCATGTGTGGCTGGCCAGCCTGCTGCGGCTGGTGACAGGCCCGTTGCTGGCGATTGTGTTGGCCGGCCTCTTTTCGCTGCCTGACCTGGAACGGGGGGCGGGAATTTTGCAGGCGAGCATGCCTGCTGCGGTGCTGGCGGTGCTCATTGCTATGGAGCACAAACTCTTACCCGACTTCGTCACCACGGCGGTGCTGGTTTCAACCCTGGCCAGCGCGGCCACGTTGACGGTGGTATTGGCCCTAATCTAACCAAATCCATAGGACCTACGCAGCCTTGACTGGACTCACGATCAGTCAGTGTGAGTCCGTTCCTGACAAACATCATGCACTTCATAAGTCATGGCTCAAACAGAGCCAACGCAAGCCACTACTTGGTTGCGCGTTGAAAGACAAGGTAAAAGCTGGTGTGTATGCCGTGATAGCGGAGCTCGATGCTGCCCATCCCCACCTCTTTCAGCTCATCGCTGGGCAAGCCATCGACCTTGACACTGTACGCATAGCCGGCAGCATACATCTGAAAGTTAAAGCCATAATCGGGCGGCGCTTTGTCTTCGAGCACGCCGGTGGTGCTGCCCTCGGCCCAATAGACGGTGATCGGCTGGCCAACCATGCGGTTGCCGTTCTCATCCAGCACATCCACATAGATGTGATGCTTACCGCCCGATTCCTCCTCATCGGCCCAGCGGGCTTCGATCAGCCGCCAGTAGGGTTCCCCCGGACCAACAGGCGCCTCAACCAGGCGCACACTCAGTTGATCCAAACGGCTATCCCAACTGCGCGACGCGGCGGCCTGCACCGACTCGGCCGCCGCTTCCGGTTCTGCCGGGGGGGGAGGCGGCGCCTGCGCTACTGCTTGGGGGGCGGACTGTGGCGCCGCCGGAATAAACTGGGATTGGGTTGTCGGGGGCGGTGGCGGCGTTGCGGTGGGCGCTGACGTGGCCCCCACCGCTGGCGTGTTGGTAGGAGGTGGCGTATAGGTGGGCGTCGGTGGGGCCTGGCTGTCTGCCAGGGCAATCGCGCGCGCAATGTCGCTGTCCGCCGCGGCAACCTCATAGCTGCCCATGTTATAGACGGCGGCCAGCGCCTGGGCCACTGTGCTGCCGCTGCGGTTGCTAGGGCCATAGAGCAGCGCCAACAGCACGGCCGGAACCGTAATCCCCAAGACAAACAGGATCAACAAAATCAGCAATGCAAAGCGGAGCTTACCCCAACCACTAAGACCGGCGTACCAATCGCCAAAGCCTCTGCGCTCGGCGCGTGGTTCGCCCGTTTGCGCAGCAGCCGCGGCGGCCTGTCGGCGCCGGGCGGCCACCGCCGGCTGCGCCGCCGGGGTCGATTCGTAGGGTGGCGCGTCGGTGGCTGGCGTCTGCATCATACGCTGGCTGAGCATCCGGCTCATGTTGATGGCCAGGCTGGGGAACCGGTTCATCAGCAGTTCGAAATCCTGTTTGCTCAGCGTCCAGACATCCACATCCGAATCGGCGATCACAGTGGTGTTATGCGGCTGATTGGTGAGCAGCGCGCGTTCGCCAAAGGCCTCGCCTGCGCCAAGCCCCCACCCCTGGCCGTTGGGCAACTGCACCCGCACATGGCCGCGCTCAATCAGAAAAAGCGCCTCAGCCGGGCTGTTGACTCGATAGACTTGTTCGCCGGCGCGATAGCGGGTGGGGCGTAGCCGTTCAGCCACCTGGCGCAACTCGATGGAATTGAGGTCGGCCAGCAACGCGAATTTGCGAAACTGCTCATCGCCGCCTTCGTGCATTTCGTCCGCCAGGCGCGAGGCGATGCCCTGGCTGAGCGCGCGCCCAATCGCTGGGTGATGATTGGTCAACTCATCCAGATCGGCTTTGTAGAGGACCCACAGATTCGTGTTGCGGGTGGCCGTTGCGTCCTCGGTGCGGATTAGGCCTGTGAGCAAGCTCATCTCGCCCAGAAAGCCGCCTGGGCCGATGCGCGCCTTCTCTTCGACCACACCGCTGGCGTTCTCTTCCGTCAACTCCACCTCGCCGCTTTCGATCAGATAGAGCGCATCGCCCGTTTCCCCCACGCGAAAGACGCGTTCACCGGCGGGGACGTGTTGCAGCACCATGCGCTGGGCAATGGCCTGGATGCTGTTGGGTGGTACTTCGGCAAAGATCGGCATCTCGGCCAGGCGGCGCGCGGCCTGCGCCTGGTCGTGCTTACTCAAACGACCGCGCACATGGCGCCCGAAGCTGCGGCGCAGGCCAGGATGGCGGCTGTTGACAGCGTGAAAATTTTCGGCAGAGAGCGCCCAGAGCAGGCTATCTTCCAGTGCGGTTGCCGATTGGGCATACGGTTTGTTGGTCAGCAAAGGCAGCGCACCCAAGACAGCGCCGGCCTGAACACGCTGCGCCTCGTGGTCGGCTACGCCCCCCTCTGAACGCAGCTCAAAGGCGCCGCTCTCAACGATAAATAGCCCTGCCGGCGCTTCCCCTATTCGAAAGAGCGAATCGCCGGCGCGGATGGTGCGCGGCTCCAAGTAGCCGGCCACAGCCTGAAGCGTGTGGTGGGGCAGATTGCTCAGTTCGGTGGTGCGAGCCAGGCGTTGGACCAGATAATCTTCCATCTGGGCGATCAGGCTGCCAAAGTTTTGGCTCAACTTCAGGCCGATCATGGGGTTTTGTAAGACAAGCTCGCGCAGCTTGCGGTCAGGCAGCTTCCAGACTTCCAACTCGCTCACGGCCACTGCGCTGACATCATGGGTGGTAGCGCGAAAGAGGCTGGCCTCGCCCAACACACTGCCCGGCCCCAAGGTGGCCAGATTCTGCCCATTGGCCGTGGTCAGCCGCACGAAGCCGCTCTCGAGCAAATAGAGGGCGTCACTCTGTTCGCCCGCATCAAAGAGGGCCTGATTCGCCGGGCAACGTCCGCTGGTAAAGCTGGCGGTCAGCAGCTCGCGCTCCTGATCGGTCAGCCCAAGAAAGACCGGCGCATATCGAATCAAATCACTATTCACAAAGCCTCCCTGTACACCACAGGTTGGTTATGATCACATGGGACAGGCGAGGAGTGAGCAGTCATCATCCCTCCCTCTTCACTTGTCACTGGTCGCTAGCGTTAATCGAGTTTGCAAGGTGACACTTTCAGAAGTGACTGTCACCTATTGACTGTTAATAATTCCGCTGAAACGTGGCTTCCCAGCTATGGTGACCATGACAACCCCACGAATCGTAGAAGATCCGGCAGTCGTCGTCATTGGTACAATAGCCGGTAGCGATGAGGGTGGCCTGATCGATATCAATCGAACGGGTGGTAAAGCCTTCGGCGCGGTCGCTGCCCGCCTCACGGCCATCATCATTGCGGATCACAGTAAAGCCTTCGCCCGCGCCGTGGAGATCAAACTCGATGACGCCATCCCCCTTGCCCTGATCGCCCGTGACCAGTTCATGCCCCGTGTAGATGCCCTTGAGCCGGACGCCGTTGATCCGAACCCCATTGGCGTCGAGCACATTGATCCGCAACAGGTGTTTGCCCACGCAGCCGTCGTTCTCCTCTTTGTTCCACAGCCGCTTGCTCACCAGGGTGAAGTAAGGCGGCGCATTGGGGTCGGCGGGGGGCGGCGCTTCTTCTGCCGCGGCCTCCTCAGGCGCAGCTTCTTGGGGAGACGCTTCTTCGGGCGCGGCTTCAGGTGCGGGCGCTTCGGCCACGGTGGCCGGCGCAGGCGCAGCCACCGGCGCGGCGGGAATATCAGTCGCCACCGCCACTGTGGCTGTGTCACCCCGAGTTTGCACCAACTGCCCTAGCACCCAACCTTGCTGGCCGTTGGCGAGCTGAATCTGCCACCAGTCGCCGGCTGGATTTTTGCCTACGATCTGCGCCTGTTCGTCTTTTTGGAGCGAACCCGTCAAATTGTAATTGGTGCCGGGGCCGCCACGCACGTTGAGCAGGTCGCTGGCCTGCGCCATGGGTGGCTCAGGTGTCGGCGTCGGTTCAGGCGTCGGTTCAGGCGTTGGCTCAACGGGCGCAGGCTCTTCGGCTGGCAGCTCCTCGACGGCAGCACCGACAGCGTCTGCGGGGGCAGCTTCGGCAGCCTGCGCCACCACTACCGGCTCGGCCTGCACGAGAGGGGCAGCTTCGGCCACTTGGGCCGGGGCGGGCAGCAGATTATGCTGTGCGGCGTAGTCGGTGATCAACGCCGACGCCAACCCCAAATCGGTAGTCAGCTTGACCAGCGCCGCCAGTGCGTTGGCGTCACCCTGCTGGCGGATCTCGGATTCCGTAACAAAGAGAAGCCACTGATTGGCATTGGCCACTGCCAGCGCGGCCAACTGGCTGCGCGCCTGTTCCAAATTGTTTGACGCGGCATACTCTTGGGCGATCCGAACCGTATCGGCCGTAAGTTGCTCATTGGTGGCGGTGGTCGATTCTGGCCCACATGCGGCCAGCGTCAACGCCATCAAAAACCCCAAGATGACGCGCCAACTGGATATACGTAAAGAAGTTGGTTTGGGAAAAATGGAGGGGGTGGATGCAGCAGGTACAACGGTTGATTTGTGTAGTTTGGACATCGTTGGTTTGCGCCATTACATACACAACGTTTGAAGTTCCCGCCGGCCATACCGTTGCAAGGCCTTGCCTTGAGCCTCGGCAGGGACAATCATCAGGGTGGACTCAATCATCTGCCCTCCAACTGAAGCAGCAGGAACACGGCAGCGGCCTGATTCCTTCTTCAAACGCTGTGCAGCTATGTAGGCATTCTAAGCGCCTATCCGAATCACTCTGCGACGAACGTTACGAAAGGCGCAATTGGGTCGGCCCGCAACCGCTATTCGGATAGATTCCAAAGGGCCAGTCCGCATCGTGTTGTAACCGCAGTTGCGCCGAAAATCGGTCGGGTTCTGGGCAACAATTCCATCCTTTCGAGCCATGCAACGGTTAAATCCTATCACGCATGTCGGGTGTGCGCATATCATCTCTCTCCTTTGCTCTGTTTGAAACCAGCACTTTTGCTGGCGCAGAAACCGCTGATTTCAAAGCAGTCGCAGTTTAGGTGGGCTTCAGTGCAACCCTCAACGCGTGATGGGCGAGCAGGAGTTTGCCATTTTGCGCCTATCGCTGTATATAATCTTAGCGTGAGCGGCCCATCATTGCACGACGTTTGCAACACACATGAACTACGGTGAACCACCAACCCTGCATGTTCGCAGCCGCAGAGGCTTACAGTCTCAAACGACCACCCTCCAGCAACCGTCCCGCATTAGGTCTGCGGGGGTGGCTCTGGGATGAAATGGCCCATTCGCGATTGTCGCAAAGCAACATCTCTGCGGGGCGCATCCGATCTCTGTGCGCTCATAAAGATGCCACTTTGCGACAGCGCCATTACAATGGGCAGCGCTGACTTGCCGTCAAACAAACGCACCTGCAAGGCAATCAGCACAGAGGTGCCGAAGGTGAGAATCGAACTCACACGGGTTTCCCCACACGATTTTGAGTCGTGCGCGTCTGCCTGTTCCGCCACTTCGGCGTGCCCGTCTATTGCATTCTGTACGCCAGTATACCGACTGAGCGTGCAATCGTCAAATGTGTCGCCAGTTCACGGACGAAGCCAT
>JAHDWG010000022.1:0-24260 GCA_023384495.1 Caldilineaceae bacterium | reverse complement strand
ATTTTGAGTCGTGCGCGTCTGCCTGTTCCGCCACTTCGGCACAGATTTATTCAAATAGTATAGCGGGCGAAGGCTGAATCGTCAAATGTACGCACCCAGCCGGAACGAACTATCGTGACTACTAAAGATCAAACACAAGGCCGCTTGGATGACCAAGCGCTCATTGCGCGAACGCTCGAAGGCGAGCTAGAAGCGTTTAACGAACTGATCACTCGCTACCAACAGATGGCCTACAGCGTGGCCTGGCGGATGCTGCACAACGAGGGCACAGCCGCCGACACGGTGCAAGAGAGTTTTCTCAAAGCCTTTCGCGCATTGCCCAATTTTCAGGGTGGCAATTTCAAGAGTTGGCTCATGCGCATTGTGGTCAACAGTTGTTATGACCTGTTGCGCATCCAGCAGCGCGAACAGACCACCAGCCTCGATGACTCGCCAATCGAAGTCGACTACGCCCCCCACCTGGTTGACCACGGTGAGGGGCCAGAGGCTTTTGCCGAACGGATGGAGCTGAACAGCTATATCGAACTGGGCATCCGTTCGCTGCCCGCCGACCAACGCACGGTGCTCATCCTCTGCGACGTTGAGGGCTATTCCTATGAAGAGATCGCAACGATCACCGGTTTCGCTATGGGCACCGTCAAGTCGCGCATCAGCCGGGCGCGCGCCAAGCTGCGCGATTATCTGATCCAAAACCCGGAACTATTGCCACCTACCTTCCGTCCTTAATGGCGAGTGTTCTCTATTTTTGTTTTGATTCTGCCTTTTTATTGGTCTCTTGTCATGACGCAAAATCGCTACCCGCAAATTACCGACGAGCTCCTCTCGGCTTATCTTGATGAGGTTGTCACCGACGAAGAGAAGAGACTCATTGAGCGGGCGCTCATTGCAGAGCCGTCGGTGGCCTGGCGGCTCGAATCGCTGCGCCAGACGGTGCAGCTCTTGCGCGCCATGCCACAAATATCGCTGCCGCGCTCGTTCACGCTCAACGAATTGCCGTTGGCGGCCAGCCCGGCCATCGTTGCGCCCACCAGTCTGAGCCGACGCCCCGTTGCGCCGGAGCCGGCTGGGTTTTGGGCGGCCTGGCGCAACTTCTGGCGGTTGGGCAGCCCCATGCTGCGCAATGCCGCCGCCGTCAGTTTTGCCCTCTTCCTTGTGTTGATGGTGGGTGACTTCGCAGCCGTGCGCACCCCACCGCGCGCCGAGTCGGCGCCGGCCATCGCGATGCCCGCCGCCCAAGAGATCGCCCCTACGGAGCCTGCGCCCACCTCAGCGGTTGCCGAAGCCGCCGCCGCGCCGGCTGGCGCGATGGAACAGCCGGCCACGGCAGGCAATGCTCCGGGCAGCGATGACGCGGGACAATCGAGCGCTCTGGTCGCACAGCCTGCCGCAGCGGGTTCACCTGCCGCCTCCACCCTTGAGGACAACCTCGCCATGACGGATGCGCCGCCTGACGCCAGCGGGCGGGTCGAGAGCGGCGCGCCCGAAGTTGGCATTTCGGCTGGGGGGGAGGCCCTTTCTTACGACGCAACCACCGATGAGGAGGTGTCCTCGATGCCCGCCGAGTCGATCTCCGACGTGTTGGCCGCCCAGCGCGCAAGCAGCGTTGATGCGCCGCCCAGCGGCGAGCTAGCCAACGCGAGCGCCAACGCCAACGAAGAGCCAAACCCTGCCAGCGAGCCGGGCAATATCCAGCCACCCAGCGCGGCGGCTGCCGAAACAGGCGAGGGCGCCCGCGCAAATACAGCCGGCGACAAGGTGTCGGATAATGTTTCGGATGTAGTGGTTTCTGGTGAGACCCGACCCCACGAGGAGCCAGCCGCAGCATCAGCGCCCGAATCCACGACTAGCGTTGCAAAACAGGCCCCCGCGCCTGTGGTCCCCAATGCAGCCACGTGGCCCGCGCTTACGCTGCTCCAGATCGGCGCGGCGCTCTTTACGGCGCTGTTCGCTGTGCTCTGGTGGCGCAGCCGTGCGCAGCCGTCTCAGCTGGCGGAGTGATCATGCCCGAGTTGCCCGAGGTCGAAACGTATGTCCGCGAACTGACGCCCGCGCTGCACGGTCGCCAGGTGATGGATGCGCACGTTCTTTGGCCGCGCACCATTGCCGCGCCCACCCCCGAAGCCTTTGTTCAACGGATCAGCGGCGCGCGCTTTATTGCGTTTGAACGTCGCGGAAAATATATGGTGTTGGGGCTGGATCAAGGGGATACGCTCATCGTCCACCTACGCATGACAGGCCACCTGCATGTGCATCCGGCGTCGATGGCGCCCGACAAGCATACGCATGTCGTCATGTCACTGGATGATGGCCGCCGGCTTGATTTTCAGGATTCTCGCAAATTTGGGCGACTCTGGTTAACGCGCGACCCTGGGCTTGTGCTGGCGCATTTGGGGCCGGAGCCGCTCGATGCCCACTTTTCGATGGCGGAATGGCAAGCAAAGCTTGCGGGGCGTCGGGCTGCAATCAAAGCGCTGTTGCTGGATCAGGCAATCATCGCAGGGGTGGGCAACATCTATGCCGACGAAGCGCTCTTTCTGGCGGGCCTGCACCCTACGCAGCGCGGCGGCGAGCTGACACTGCCACAACTCGCGGCGCTCCATGCATCCATCCAGGCAGTATTGTTGGCGGCCATCGAAAAGGGGGGCAGCAGCCTGGGCAACAGCAGCCTTCAAAATCATGTGCGTCCCACCGGCGCGCCCGGCAACTACCAAGAGGCGCATCGCGTCTATCAGCGCACGGGGCAGCCCTGCCCCCGCTGTGGCTACCCGATTGAACGGATGGTAATCGCACAGCGCAGCACCCACTTTTGTCCGCAGTGCCAGCGCTTGGGCTAACCTGCCTCCCCACCGTTGCGGCGTTTGGCCGCCTCAAATTGACGACGTAAGGCAGCTTCATGTTCAGCCGCCGCTTGATCGCCTTCCTCGAGCGCTTTGTCCAGCCGAGAGCGATAGGTTTGGTTGTATTCGGTTCCCAGGGCAGGGCCCAATACATAGTTGATGACGACGCCAACCGCCGCACCCAACACCGCCCCGATCGTAAAATAGGTCAGCTTGGCCATCTTTCCCTCACAATGCAACGATACAGCGTATAAAGCCCACAGCAACGGATAAACCCGACCCCTGACGGCGCTTCGTTGTTCGGGGTGTCCCAGGTCATGATGACTGCTGTCGATTAGCAGAGTCACTCTGTTAAAGATGCCTAGACAACTGGCGCCAAAATCGTAATTTTGGCGCCAGTTGCCCTTAACTACACCTTGTAGGTGGCGGTCCCCTCGATCACCTGGACATCCTCTGGCTCAGCGCGCATGGTTGCCAGGTCCACCGGCGTCTCTTCGGGCAGAAGCAGCCCGACCAAGACATAGACAAGCACACCCATGCCCACGCTGCCAATGCTAAAGGCGGCCCAGATCAACCGCACCAGGTTGGCGTCGATGCCGAGCTTTTGGCCGATCCCGCCGCAGACGCCCATAAAGAAGCGGTCGGTGCGGCTGCGCTTGAGCGGCAACCGTTGGCGAACGCCACGCAGGCTGGCCTTGACCTCATCTCCCGAGGGGGCTTTGACATTCCCGCCGACGCGTTCGCGCCAGTTGCCAAAGGCGCTCCCCCAATCCCCCGCGCCGCCGGCGCCGCGGAGCAAGAGATAGCCGATGCCGATCAACAGCGCCGGCCAAAAGACAATCGCCATCACCGAGGAGAAGGCGCCCCAGATCGAAGGCAGGATGCCCAAATTCGCCAACAGCCAGACGATGCCCAGCCCAATCAACACATTGGCCGCAACGCCCAGGCTGCGCTGGTTGAGTTCAATAGCGGCAGGGCGCACCTGCCCTTTGGCCGCTGTGCCCACGGGCAAGAGCAACCAGAGCGCCAAGTAGGCGAGGAATCCACCCCCGCCGGTGGTCAAGGTCGCCACAACCCACAGCACACGCACCAACGACGGGTCCCACTTCAGATAGTCGGCCAACCCGCCACAGACGCCACCCACCAATTTGTCACTGGGGTGGCGGTAGAGCATTGCCTTGGGCATAGCCGCGGCCTCTGTGATGCTCTCGGTCATTACCTCTCGATTTTCCACCGGGATCTCAGCGCCCTCTGCCATGCGCTCCTTTGTAACTTGTTCCATCTTGATGTTCCCTCCAATCCTCGATCTCGACCCTGTACTCGCCATCGGTCGTCTTCAACTTGAACATGGCCGCGCGCCATATGGAGACCAGTACGTCGTTGAAGACAAAAGGTTGCACCAACCATGCAACAGGGCGATACGTCGCGGGTAAGATAGGGGAGGATATTCAATCTACTCAAGCAGATGCCTGACCAATCGATAAAATCACCCAGCCAGGGCAAGACGCTGGTTAACGACTTGCCAAAAGGTGGCCACCGCTTCTCGCTGGTCGTCGAAAAAATCTTCAAAGAAACCAACAAAGCGGAGTTGGGGTGGATAGGCGTAACGCTCGCCATCGTCACCATATTCATTCACCCAATCTGCCGGCTCATGAGCATCCACAATCTCAAACCTTGCCGGGGTGTATAGATGTGGGCGGCCCTCATCATTCAGAATCCGATAGTCATCGGCCTCGATCCCAATCACAACATAGGGATGACCAAAAGTCAGATCTGGATATTCTGGAACATGACGTTTTAACGCAACAATCATCGCTTTACCTCTTTGAGTTTCAACTCAACGCGTCCAATTCCTGCGTGTTCGTACCAATGGTGCTCATACTCAATTCTGTTACGCTCAAAACGCGGGCTGCTCTTCTTTACCCACCGTGCGGGTCTGCCCCCATAGTCCGTCACTAATCGCTGAACATCACGAATTCGATTTCCTTTTGCGATCACCCACGATTGCGCTAACATGTGCAGTGTTAGTTCAGCAGCCATATCCCACATTATACCCGCCCAAGTGGGAACCAGCAACCGGACGGGCTGGGCCACACTTGAGCGTAGGGGCAGAGTGCGGTAGACTGTAGAGATGCGCGACTCGATCCTAGACCAGACCCAACACCGCCTGTGGCCGCTGCCGTCGGGGCCGTGGGTGATGACGCAAAGCTGGCGTGACCTGCTCTTCGCCCACTGGCCCATCCCGCCGCAGACCATTGCGCCGCTGCTCCCTCCGGCGCTTACGGTCGACACTTTTGACGGCGAGGCTTGGATCAGTATCGTACCCTTTCGCATGGCAGACGTGCGCCCACGGCTATTGCCGGCGCTCCCCTGGCTCTCTCATTTTCTCGAACTCAACGTGCGGACGTACGTCCGGCTGCGCCATGCCAGCCAACCCAAGCCGGGCGTCTTCTTTTTCAGCCTGGAGGCGGCCAATCCAGTGGCGGTGGCCGTGGCGCGCCGCTTCTTCCGCCTGCCCTATTACAATGCACACATGCGGATGTTGGACGACAGCCGCGCCATCCACTACGTGAGCAGACGCACGCATCGTGGCGCGCCCCCGGCGTCGTTTGTGGGGCGCTACTGGCCGGTGGGGCCGGTCTTTCAGGCCGCGCCGGGGACGCTGGAACATTGGCTGACTGAACGCTATTGTTTCTATACGACGGATGGGGTGGGGTTGGCATACAGTGGGGAAATTCATCATCTACCCTGGCCGCTGCAACAGGCGAAGGCGGAGATCGAAGAGAATACGATGGCCGCCGCAGCCAGCCTCGCCCTGCCGGCGCACGCGCCACTGCTCCACTTTGCCCGCCGGCTCGACATCCTGGCATGGCCGTTGCGAGCCGTACGCCCGGCCAATACTCGTGATACCGAGGACATCCCACGTGCATAGCGTGCAATCCACCCCCCTTAAGCCACAGGCGCGCTACCGGCTCGGTTTCCCCGTCAAGGTTGTCGGTGCGCTGCTGCCCTCACACGACAGCCGGCGCTGGCAGAACCAACCGCACCTGAGCGTTAGCCTGGCCTACCTGCGTGACATGTTCGAGTATCTTCGCGGCCACGGGATTCAGTTCTACCGGCTCGCCGGCCAGTTGGCCCCTTATCTCACGCACCCCGATCTGCCCGCATTTCACCGCCAGATCGAGGAGTGCGCCGATGAACTGGCGGCAGTGGGCGATATGGCGCGTGGCTATGGGATCAGGCTCACCTTGCACCCGGCGCACTATGTGCAATTGAGTAGCCCTGATGCCCAGCGCGCCGCCCGCGCCCGCCAGGAGTTGGCTGTCTCCGCACAACTATTGGATGCAATGGGGTTGGGCGCAGAGGCGGTGATCGTGGTGCACATGGGGGGCGTATACGGCGATGCGGGCGCCAGCCGCGAGCGTTTCGTCCACAATATCTTGCAACTTCCCGCCTCGGCTCAGGCGCGGCTGGCGCTCGAGAACGATGACCGCCACTTTGGGCTGCAAGATGCGCTCTGGGCGCACCGGCAGACGGGCGTCCGCGTGGTGCTGGACACGCTACACCACCGTTGCCTCAACCCGGGCGGTCATCCGCTCACCAATGCGCTGGCGCTGGCATTGGAGACCTGGCCGGCCCACGAACAGCCCAAGATTCACCTGAGCAGCCCTCGCACGGCCCTTCGCTATATCGAGAGGAATCGGCAGCGCTACTTGCAGCCGCCCTTGCCGAACCAACACAGCGATTTTATCGACCCCTTTGCCTTCATCGACCTGCTGCGCAACGCCCGCGCCATGGGGTTGCGCCCCTTCGACATCATGCTCGAGGCCAAAGCCAAGGATGTGGCCCTCTTGCGGTTGCGCGAACAGATTGCAAAGTATGCGGCCGAGCTCGTAGCGTTGGTGGCATAGCGCCCAGGCGCATCGCCGCCAGCAAGAGTTACAAACCGTCTGCCCCCACCCGTTTTCCTAATCAGTCGGGGTCAGAACGTGGCGCACGCACGCATCGAGCAGATCGCAGGCGCGCAGGGCGTCGCGCAGCGAGCAGACCTCCACCGGCATGTGGGTGTAACGGGCGGGGATGCCAATGTCCAGCGCCGGTGCGCCGCGGCCTTCCAGTTGCGCAAACGATGCATCGGTCAACCCACCAAAGAAGGTGGCTGGCTGCCAGCGGATCTCTGCTTTGTCGGCGATCGCCTCCATCCGCTCGACCAGCCAAGCCGGCGGAATAACCCCACCCAACGTGCCCCGGCTGTGGAAGCTGTAACGGGTGAGGGCGGGTCCCGCGCCGAGCGCCAGGTCGGCTCGCTGCTTCAAGTCTGGCGTGTCGCAGGCCGGGGTAATGTCCACGCTGAAGATGAGGTCAGGGTCAAGCGTGCGGATGGCGGGCAACACCCCGCGCAGCGTAAACTCCTCCTGCACGCTGGCCACCAATGTCACCCGCAGCGGCGGCGGGCTGGCGGCCAGCCGGCCGGCGAGCACGCTCAAGACGGCGAGGCCTACCCGGTCGTCGAGCGCGTTGGCAAAGACCAGATCGCCCTGGCGGCGAAAGGTGCGGGCATAGACGCCAAAGGCGCCCACGTCGATCCCGTGGGCCGTGCGCACCTCCGCTGCCGAGGATGCGCCAATGTCGAGATAAAGCTCATCGGCGGTGAGCACGCGGTAACGCTCCTCTTGTGGCGTATAGTGATGGGACTTGGTCCCAATCACCCCGGTCACCGGCCCCTGCCGGCCCAGCAGCAGCACCTGCTGCATGGGCAGCGCCCGTTCGGGCAGCCCGCCCAGCCGGTGGATGCGGAGAAAGCCGTCCGGCTCCACCTTGCGCACGACAAAGCCCACCTCATCCAGATGGGCAATGATGGCGATGTGCGGGTCACCGGCGCCCAGAGTCAGCCAGCGGTTGCCCAGCGGGTCGCGCTGCACCGGCCCATACGCCGACCAATCGGCTGCCACCCGGTCGCCCAACGCCTCCTCATGGCCCGACGGGGCGGGGATGGCGGTGTAGGCCTGTAGGAGTGATGCCAGTTGATCCATTAGTTGCCCATACCTTGCAACCGATGCACCACCGGGACGGTGCTCTCATAAAGCTGCCGGTACAGCTCAAACCGTTCGGCGTACAGGGCATGAGTGGCCGGGTCCGGATGGACCGGCTCTTCCAGCGTGATCCAGTCGTGGATGCCCTCCAGGTTGGACAGCGCGCCAGCGGCCACGGCGGCCAGAAAGGCATCGCCCAGGGAGGCGCCGATGCGCTGGCGGGGCAGGTCCTGGGGTAGGTTGCAGGCGTCGCTCACCATCTGCAACCAGAGGCGCGACCGGGTGCCGCCGCCGACGGCCACCAGCCGCTTGGGTGGGGCGCCGGCGTCGCTCATGGCCTGCACGTGGTGGCGCACGCCCAGCGCGGTGGCCTCCAGCACCGAGCGGAAGAGGTCGCCCCGGCTGGTCTGCAACGAGAGGCCGGCCCAGACCCCGCGCGCCAGCGGGTCGCTAAAGGGCGTCCGCTCGCCGCTGAAATAGGGCAGCAGCAACAGTCCATTGGCGCCCGGCGGCGACTGTTCCGCCTCGGCAAAGAGCCGGTCAAAGGCGTTCTCGACACTGCCCGCCAGCTCGCGGCGAAACCACTGGGTGATCGCCCCCGTGGTGGACATGCCGCCGGTGAGCACATAGCTGCCGGGCTGCATATAGACCCCGCCCCACAGGTGCGGCGACTGCACGCGCCGGGCCAGCGGCTGGACGAAAAAGGTGGTCGTGCCATACATCACCATCATATCGCCGGAGCTCGTCACACCGGCGCTGATGGCTTCGGCGGCGGCATCAATCGTGCCCGCAGTCACCGGCGTGCCGGCAGGGATGCCCGTCTCGGCGGCAGCCTGGTCGGTCACTACGCCGGCAAACTCAGTGGTCCAGATGATCTCCGGCAACATTTCCATGGGGCAGCAAGCCTCGACAAAGGGGGGATGCCAGCTCAAGGTGTCCAGGCTAAAGAGCGGCGCCTGGGGGGCGGCGCTGTAGGCATCCACCACATAACGACCGGTCAGGCGAAAGGTGAGATAGCTGGCTGCGGTCAGGATGTGTGCGGTCCGCCGCCACACCTCTGGCTCGTTGCGGCGGATCCACAGAATTTTGGGGCCGACCGCCTGGGCCGTCAGCGGGTTGCCGGTGGCTTGCAAGACGGCCTCGGCGCCCAGCGTCTCGTTGAGATAGTCGATCTCGGCGGTGGCGCGGGTATCGATTCCATAGAGGATCGACGGGCGCAGCGGGCGGCCGGCCGCATCCACGGGCAGACAGGTGGGGCCGATGGCGCTGGCCGCAACCGCGGCGATGTGGACGGAACGGTCCCGCGCCGTCACCATCAATTCCTGGGCGATGGCGCAAAAATCCGCCCACCAGACGGCGTCCGCATCCTGCTCGGCCCAGCCGGGGCGGGGGGTCTCCATGCCATGCTCGCGCTGCGCCGTCGCCAACACCTCCCCCCGCGCAGAAAGCAGGACACCTTTTGAACCATACGTGCCGATGTCGATGCCAATAAAGGCCTCTTGCACCATAGCACCTCCTTCACCGGATGAAAGCAACTATGGACCGCGGATGGGGCGGATTAGGCGGATTTTTGATGGGATGAATCCGCGCCAATCCGCCCCATCCGCAAAATCCGCGGTCTATAGTGCGACCTTGCTATTGCTTGCGCACCTCGCGTACTTTGTCCATGAACAGGCGCACCCGTGCCGGGTCGACCGGGTTCCACGTCTGGCCGTCCACCTTCAAGCTGGAGCCGACGATGACGCCGTCGCTGACGCGCAGAAAGTCCTGGATATTGTTGGGGCGGGCGCCGGTGTTGAGCAGGACGGGCGTCTCGTCGCCCACGGCATCCTTGGCCTCCTGCACCCAGGTTAGGTCGGGTGCGGCGCCGGCCATGGCCCCGGCGATGAGGATGGCATCCACCAGCGATGAGACGACGGCGCTCTTGGCTCGCTGGGCGACTGTGCGGTTGCCCAACGGCGAGGCAAATTCGGGCATGATGTTGGCAAAGATACGAACGTGCTCGGCGTCGATCTGACGGCGGTAGCGGAAGATCGCGGCTGCATCAGGCGCCCACAGCCCCATGTCGCTTTCGTAGACGCCGGTCACTACCTCGCGAATAAAGGCGGCCCCCGTGGCCTGGGCGATGGCGAGGGGAGCGCGGGCGTCCCAGAGAAAATCCACGCCAAAGGGGCGGTCGGTAGGGCGCAACTCGGTGATGACGCGCGTCATCGTGGCAATGGCCTCGAAGTCCGCCTGGAAGGTATAGGGGCGGTCATCTTCGTTGCAGAACATGACGGCATCGACGCCGCCAACCAGCAGGTGATGCAGGTCGGTGCGCACTCGTTCGACCATGCCGTCGATGCCCAGACTCGCATCATAGCGCGGTGTGCCGGGCAGTGCGGGCAGGTGGGCCATGGCGATGACCGGCTTGGTCACGCCGAACAACTCCCGAAACCATTGAAACAAAGCTCACCTCCCAAAGACCGATTCCGGCCATCCAGATGTCGATGTTGATTGTTGTTGCGGCTACGCCACCGGGTTGATCAGGGGTTCACCACGCAGGCCAGCCTTGAGATTGTCCACCGCTCGTTGGGCCATGCGGCGGCGCGTCTGGCGGGTGGCGCTGCCCAAATGCGGCGCAATGACCAGGTTCTCGAGCTTGAGCAGCGGGTGGTCGCGCGGCAGCGGCTCCGGCTCGGTGACATCAAGCGCGGCGCAATAGATCCATCGTTCTTGCAGCGCTTCGAGCAGCGCGTCGTGGTCGATCACACCGCCGCGCGCCACGTTGACCAGCACGGCGGTCGGTTTCATCATGCGCAGTTGCTCGCGCCCGATCAAGTGGCGCGTCTCGGGGGTCATGGGCACGTTGAGCGTCACAAAGTCCGCCTGTTGCAGCAGATCGGGGAGCGTGGCGTAGGTGACCCCCAACTCGGCTTCGGCCTGCGGATTGCGCCGCCGGTTGTGATAGAGCACCTTCATGTCAAACCCTTTGGCGCGGCGGGCCACCTCTCTGCCAATGTTGCCCATGCCAATGATCCCCAGCGTGCCGCCAAAAACGTCATAGCCGTGGAGGATGTTGGGGTCATACTTGAGGAATTCGGGGCCGCGGGCAAAGTGGTCGCCGATGATGAGATTGCGCGCCCCAGCCATGAGCAGCGCAAAGGTCATGTCTGCCGTGGCGCCGTCGACCAGGTTGGGCGTATTGCCCACGGGGATGCCGCGCGCCTTGGCCTCTTGCAGGTGGATGTGGTCGACGCCCACGCCAAAATTGCTGATAACGCGCAGGTGGGGCATGGTGTCCATCACCGCGCCGTTGATCTTGGGGTGTCCATAGACAAAAAAGCCCTCGGCAGCCTGCAAAACGGCGGGCGGTGTCCCGGTGGCCGCCCAGAGGTGAACCTGGCATTCGTCGCCCAACATGGCCATGATCTCGTCGGAAAGGGGGGTATTGGTGACAATCTGATAGGGCATGGGAAGCTTCTTTCGATGATGTGGGACTTACGCAAGCCTGGACGAATGGTTTGTTCGTTGACCAGGTTGTCTCCGCTGACAGCCATCAGGCTTTACATGAGTCATGTGATGTATGCGCTATCTGACCTTGCCGCGGCCGGCGACAGGCCAGATGACCTCCACCTGCTCGCCCCGATAGCCCACCAGCTCGTCATGGAGATTGAGCGCCATCTCCTGATGCAGCGGGATCCATGTGAGACGGTCGCCTACCCTAAACTGGTGGGGCGAGGCGGTGGTGTCCACATGGCCGTGCTCCACCGACATGCCGTAGATCGTGAGCTCGGGGTGCCCGACACAATGGCCATAGGGGGTGGGCGGATAGCTACAAAAGGTCTTCATGCCGCCGTCGATGATGATGCGGCCCGGCGCGGGCGTGCTGACCACGGTGCAGATGATACGCAGCGGGCAGCGCTCGTTGCTCAGGTCTGCGCTGGTGCGGATGCGGTCCAGCCCCTCCCACAGATAGGAGCCGGCGCGATGTTCGGTGCCGCCCAACTGTTTCGAGAGCGCCTCAACGCCCGTGCCCCCCAGGCTGATCTCCTCAATCGGCAGCCCGTCGCGGTGGAAGAGCGCAACCGCCTCTTCCAGAACGGGGGCCGCCTCGACGCGGGTGGGGTAGGTCATGATGCCCCGCAGTTCGATACCCGGCAGCCCCACGATCTGACGCGCCAGGTCGCGCGCTGCGGCAGGGGACTGGACGCCACAGCGCCTGCCGCCGGTGTCCATCTCGATGAGCGTGCGCACGCGGCCGCCCATCTGGCGGGCGGTGTCGCTGATCCCCTGCGCCGTCGCCACCGAGTCCACCGCCACGGTGATCACGGCGCCGCGGCGGGCCAGGCGCAGCAGGCGGTCGGCCTTGGCGGGGCCGACAATGTTGTAGGGTAGCAAAATGTCGCGCAGCCCGCCGGCGACCATCACCTCGGCCTCGCCCACCTTTTGGCAACAGATGCCCACCGAACCGGCGTCGATCTGCATTTGGGCGATTTCGGGGATCTTGCTGGATTTGGTGTGGCTACGCAGGGGGATGTCAACCTGCCTGCAGCGGGCATGCATGTCGCGGATGTTACGTTCGAGCAGGTCGAGGTCGCAGACGACAGCCGGTGTGTCGAGTTCCTGGATGCGCATAGATGTTCTCTTGATGTTTGGGATGATTGGTTTGCGATGAGGCTATCCGGACTGGCTTCCGTGAGGCAGGTCGAGCACGGACGAACGTTTCCACTCACTCACCTCGCCGGTGATGGCGTCGAGGATCACCCGGGCGCCATCGGTGAGGGCGTCCAGTTCGCCCTCCGCGCCGATGATCGCGGGGATGCCCATTTCCAGCGCCACGATGGCGCCCAGGCTGTCCAGCCCTCCTTCAGTGGTAATCAACCCACCGGCGCGCTGGAGCAGACCGATGCAACTGCGGTCGATGCGCTCGCTGTAGATAATGTCTTGGGGGCCGACCAACGGCTGCTCACCGTTGAGCGGCGTCTGGATACGAACGATGCGTCCGGCCACCTCACGCTGACCGATGCCGGCGCCGCGCACGAGCACCCGTTCGATGGTGCGCACCATCATCAGGCTGGTGGTGTTATGGATGTTGCCCACCGTGCCAGCCGTGAGCACAATCGTATCCCCCTCACGCACAAAGCCCTTGGCCTGGGCCACCTTGATGGCGTCGACCACGACTTCATCGGTTGTGTTGAGGCGGCGCGTCAATAGGGGGTGGACGCCCCAGTGCATACAGAGCTGACGTTGCACCATGGGGCTTGGCGTCACGCCGACAATGGGGGCCAGCGGGCGATAGGCGGCCACCAGTTTGGCGGTGGCGCCGCTGATGGTGGGGGCAATGATGGCCGCCGCGCCGATCTCCTCGGCGGTCTGCATAGCGGCGTGGCAGATGGCGCCGGTGGCGCTGGTGAGCGCAGGGCGTTCGTAGACCATTCGGGCGCGCGCCAGATAGCGCTCGGCCTCCTCAGCGATCTTGGACATGGTCTGCACGGCCAACACCGGATAGGCGCCGCTGGCTGTTTCGCCCGAAAGCATGATCGCGTCGCTGCCGTCGAGCACTGCGTTGGCCACGTCGCTGGCCTCGGCGCGGGTGGGCCGCGGGTTGCGGATCATGGAGTCGAGCATCTGGGTAGCCGTGATCACCGGTTTGGCGGCTGCGTGGCACTTGGTGATCAGCATCTTCTGCACCATGGGCACCGCTTCCGAGCTCATCTCGATCCCCAAATCACCGCGCGCCACCATGACCGCATCGGACGCAGCGATGATGGCGTCGATGTTGCGCACTGCTTCGGGCTTTTCGATCTTGGAGACAACCGGTATCGCGCGGCCAAAGGTGGTCTCACGCTGGATGATGGCCTTGAGTTCTTCCACATCAGCGGCAGAGCGCACAAAGCTGAGCGCGATCCAATCGACCTGACGCCCGAGAATGAACTTGACATCTTCGCGGTCCTTCTCGGTCAGCGCCGGGATATCGAGCGAGGCGCTGGGCAGATTCATCCCCTTGTTGTCAAAGAGCACCCCGCCTGTGATCACCCGCGTGCGGATCTCTTCGTCGGTGGCCTCGAGCACCTGCAATTCGAGCAGGCCGTCATCCAGCAAAATACGCTCCCCAGGCCGGACACGACCTGGCAATTCCTTGTATTGAATGGGGATCCGACCGGGGACGCCGATCATCTCTTCGGTGGTGAGGGTCACTTCCTCGCCCTCGCGGATCGGCACGCCGCCTTCTTGCATGATGCCAATCCGCAGCTTGGGGCCTTGCAGGTCGGCGAGAATGGCAATGGGCTTTTGCAGTTGTTCGGAGAGCGAGCGTACGCGGTCGATGGTCTCGGCATGGTATTCGTGGGTGCCGTGGCTGAAATTGAGGCGGGCGACATTCATCCCCGCCTGCATAATCTGGCTGAGTACGGCGGTGTCACGGCTGGCCGGACCGATGGTGCAAAGTATTTTGACACGGAGCATAAGACCCCCAACAAGGACCATTGATAAGCAGCATATTTTTGATTGGACATGACTTACGCAGCGTTTGATGTATGCCACGAGAAGCTTCAGACTCGATTATCGTGTGCTCAGTCGAGGCTTGCGTAAGGCCTATTGGATAGGTTTGAAGCTGCGCAATGGAAAATATGACGGGAAATGTGACGAACAATGTCATTGTCCCGATATAAGCCTACAAAATCGTACCACAAAATTCCAGAGAACAGGAAAACGTCCCGAACAGAGATGTTCAGGACGTTTGCAACTGTTCGCAAAAAGGATCTGAAGGCAACCTTTAGCCGTGGACGAGTTCTCGTTGCTGTTCGGCTTCATCGGCCAGGCTTGCATCCAGCGCTGCGTTGACTTCGCCGAGGATCTCTTCCGCCTCCGACAGCGAGCGCTCACCGGCCTCGTGGCGAGCGCGCAGCTCATCGAAATCTTCTTCGCTCATACCCAGAGGAATTTCATCCACAAAGAGCCGGTGGAATCCCTGCACAAGCCCCTTCCAGGTGCGCGCCAGCGGGTTATCGTCATGGAGCGACACAAACGTCTGCACCGCGAGTTCGGGGTCAAGCGGCGCCAGATCGTATTCGCGCGCCAGCCGCTCACGATGAAACGCGATCCAGAGATAGAGATCGGCCTCGGTGCGGCGGGGGAACTCCTTGAGCAGTTCGTATTTTCGGATCGCCTCGACCACCGGCATGTAGACATGATCATACCAGCTACAGACGGCCTCTTCCCACGATAGACGTTTTTGCGAACCGCCGCGCGCCAGATCCTGGTTTCGCAGGTAGAGATGCACCTCAATGTGGTGTAACATGATCTCATAGCGCCCCGGCTCCGTGACCTCAAGCCCATGGTCAGGCCGCAGTTCGTCGAGCCGGGTGCGGCTGAGAAACTCCGCGCGTTCCGCCTTGATCAGCCACTGGTCACGCTCAAAGTCGTCCACCGTCAGCGGGAGTTGGGTCTTGACCTCAGTGACGGTCGCTTCGATGTGGGTCAACCCATTGGCGCGCGCAACACTGACGCGGTGGTTGCCGTCGCGCACAAAATAGACGTCGCCAATTTTGAAGAGTTCGACCGGGGGCACCGTCTCCAGCGCATTGACAGCCGCATCGAGCCGGATCCACCGCTCGGGGTTGGCGCTGGCGCGGGGGAGAAACGTGCGTGTAAAGTCACGATACCGGCCAACACTGCCGACAATCTTTGCCAGGGGCACCATCTGTGTCCCCCGCGCCACCTGCTGGCGCGCCTTCAGCTTTTTGGCGACCTCTTCAAAGCTGACCAGGTCTGTATTGTGCCCCGAAACCAGCCCAAGCAGGTCCGCCATCTGGGCGCGCTGGACGTTACGTTTATAGTGTTCACGGGCCAATGCCTCGTGTTGTGGGCTTGCCATTTTGTCTCCTTACCGCCGGCGCCGGATCGACCATCCGCTCAATCCCTCTTCGACCGCGATCACCTATGTCCGTCCTACTCCACATTGATATACGCAAGCAGCGACGAGCCAGGTGTGCGCAGTGAGCGCTCATCCCCTACGATCACGCAAGTCTCGGCAGCGGATATGCAACTGGATGCCGCTGTTTCTACGGGCAATCGTCCAAGTGCTGCGTGATTTGGGTCGAGATGCGCCGGCGCAACCAAACCGCCCGCCATTGTAGCATGGATGGGGGCGACTGTAATCAGACAAATGCACGAACAATGACCTACAATCACTGTACATTGTTCGCGCCGCGTGAATCTTACGGGTGTGCTGTTGCTTCTGAGTTACAGCGAGGAGGCTGCCGGGCTACCGGCAAGGGCGACGCATTCATCGGCGCGCAAGCTCATGCAGTTGACACCCTGCACCACGCCTTCTTTGGGTGGAACTTCAGCGGCTTGAAAGCGGATGATCTTGCTCAGGCGCGAGATGGCAAACAGATCCTGGCTACTCTCCACAGCCACCATGCCCACCAGCGCATCGCACTTCATGATCGTCTTGCCGCCGGCGCCGGGCGACTTATTGGCGGTGAAGCCGCTGAGCAGACGGATCGTCCCCTTGCCGTCTGCGCCGAGTAGAAAGACAGCGCCATCCGCCGGTGTGGCGGCCACCCCCACGATGACATCGTGCGGGTCGACGCGCATCCCCAGGCACCCTCGAATGGGCGCCAGCCGTTCGGCAAAACGGATGCCTTGCCCGCCGCGTGTGGCAAGCACCAGGTCATCGTTGCCCGAGCTCCAGCATGCGGCGGCAGGCGCGCCCCCCTCTTTGATGTTGTAGAGCACCGTGCCCGGCTGAAGATTTTTGCCCACGTATTGGCTACCAATGCGCCGCACCTGCCCGCGCTCCGACACCAGCACCAGATAAGCCCCGCCCTGGTCGACGACGGCCAACGCAAGCCGCTCATCGGGTCGCAGCGGCAGACGTTCGCCCAGATCGACGCCGCGGCTGCGTACAGGCGATTCGGGCAGATCACTCACGGGCAGACGGAAGGCGCGCGCATGGTTCGTCACCAGGATCACCCCGACGCTCTCATCAGCAATCAGCAGAAATCGCGGCGGGTCATCCTCGCCGCTGTCGAGGTCAAAGATGCCCATGCCGCCCCGCCGCTGGCGCGTATAGAGATGGCGTGGCGTGCGTTTGGCATAGCCCAAACTGCTCACGGTGATGAGATTCATCGTGGTGGGGGGTTCACTAGGCTCCAGCGCGGTTTCCACGCGGCGGTCGTCATCCTCACCCTGGCGAAGCGCCTCGAGCTCTTGTTCCAGCGATTCAATATAATCGACCACATCAGCGGGCACTGTGCTCAGATCAGGGCGTGTCGGTGGCGTCATCATGTACCTCGCATTGTCATGCAGCGTATCATGCAGCGTATCATGCAGCGTATCATGCAGCGTATCATTCAATGTCATGCAACCAGGTGATCCGCGCAACGATTCCATCCTGGCCTAAACCAGTCGATGTTAGGGGGGGATGGTTTCCGCAATGCGCAGGATTTCGATTGCATATTGGCGGCGGCCCACCGGAAGCTCGTCCCAGGTCAGGCCGGCATCGAGGTGGCCGGCCACCTTATCGATGCCCCAGTTGTAGGCCACCAGCATCCATTCGATCTCCGGTTGGCCGCGCCGACCCAGCACCTCGCGCAGATGGTCCAGATAGGCCGCGGCCACCAGCGTGTTGGCGTAGGCGTCGAATGGATCGGCCGCATCGACGACCGGGGCCCACTCGCGCCAGGTGTTGGGCAGGATCTGCATCAACCCCATGTCTCCACTGGCGCCCAGGGCCAACGCGTCAAAGCCGCTTTCGATATAGGCTTGGCCGGCCAGCACACGCCAGTTCAGGTCATAGCGCAGCGCAATCTCTTGGAACATCTGCTGATAGGTAAGCGGCGACGAGGCCGCCTGTGCGCGCTCGGCGCTGGCCGGCTGCAACGCCGCCGGCTCAAAGCCGGCATGCCGCGATGGCGCGCCCGGCGCGGTCACCTGGTCGGGCCGGACGATGGGCGCCGCCGGGTCAACTACAACCGGCGCCGCGGGTCGCTCTACCGTGTGCGCCGGCGCTCCCGGCTCCGTGCGGGCAGGCTCGGCCAACTGGACGACAATCGTCACAAGCTGGGGGGCGGGCGCAGGCTGCGCCACCGGCGCCACGGTGGGGCGGTTCGTCAGCGCGGTCGCGACGGCCGTCACCAACAGGGCGCCGGCCACACTCAGCACCGCCAGAGCAAAGACCGCGCCCAACAGCCAGGCGCTGATCAGCGGCGCGCGTTGGATCGCGACGGTGGCGGTCAGCGGCGCCTGTTCGGCCTTGACCAGCCCCACCGCCAGCCGTAGATGGGTCTGGCGCGAGCGCAGCCCCAACAGGGGGGGCGCCGGCGGGCGAACCGTTGCGCCGATCACCACGGTCTGGCCCGGCTTGAGTGTAAAGGTTGCGCACGGTTGCCGGCCCGCTGTGGCCCGCCATCGGGGCCGGGCCTTTGTGCGCGGCGGATCGGCGGCGTCGGGGTTGGTGGGAAGTTGAAAACTGATCGAGTACGCATCGCCCTGCCGGCGTGGATAGGGCGCGGCCTGCACGAAAAAATTCGCCTCGACATTACCCCGATTGGTGACGGGCAGCAAAAGCCGCGCCTGGCGACGCCGCCAGGACACGGTTACCTGCCGCGGCTGGACGTGGCCAAGCATGACGTCAGAGTAGCCCAAAATCGTGAGCACTGCGCCCAGCCGGCTATTATGGGGCGCGTACTCAGGCGAGCGCACCACCACGGCGAACGGATGGTCGCCGGCGCGGGCGGCAGAGAGACGGGGCGGCGAGAGGGCAATGGTCAGGAGCACACGTTCGCCGGGCTGGAGCCAGAGCTGGGCGTGGGCGTCGTCATCCGCAGACGCCACCTCGCCTGCCCGCGCGATGGAGACCCACTCCTCGCTCACCCAGCCCTCAACATGCACCCGAAATGTGGCCGGGCGGTCTCCGTTGTTGAGCAGGGCCAGCCGCAGCCACGCCGTATCGCCCGCCGCAACCGTGATCTGGCGTGCATCGAGCGCGGCGACGATGTGGTCGTCCAGCCGGTCGGTGATGAGCATGGGCGGCGCATCGTCTGCCGAGGACGCCGCAGAGGCGAGCGGCTGGGGCAGTGCGATGGCTTCCCCTTCGATTTCCACACCGGCCCATTCGGGCTGGCCGAACGGACGCGTTGGCGGCTCGCCATCGGCCACGGGCGGGGCGTTTCGGTTTTCTATGGCGGTGTATGGGGCAGCGCGGTCATCGTCGAACCGATCATGCCCAAGTTGTGAAGTGCGGGGCTGCATGGTGCTAGTATCGAATTTCCAGGGCCGTCTGTCAAGTCTGCGATCCGCTGCAAGGTGAGAGATTATCTTTGCCGATGGCCGATTCGGGGGTACAATAGCACAACCACAATTTCGTTGCAATCTCTCGGGTTTTACATGATATCCGGCAAGGAGGCGGCATGCTTAAGCGCCTGTCGAGTCTGCGGCCTGGCGGGGGCCACCCCAATCGGCGCTTCGCCTTTTGGTTTCTGTTGCTCAATGTTTTGCTCTTTTTGCCCCTTTATCTTTTCAACCTAGAGACGAGTACGCTGTTGCCGGCCACGTCACTCTTTGCCGACGGGTGGTGGATGGGGGTCAATCGCCTCTTTCTTTGGCGCGACAACCTGGACCCGTTCCGGATGTCGCTTGAGTTGACCTTTCTGACCGCGCTGTGGGTCAACGTGCGCCCGCTTCGGCGTCAGCCGTTTCGAGCAATCATTGCGTCGCTTTATCTTTTGACCGTCTGCTACTATCTCTATGAGGCCATCGTCGTCTCCATCTATCTGACCGACCCGGTCTTCTACAGCCAGTATTATCTGGCGCGCGATGGGCTGCCCTTTCTCTTTCGCCATTTGCAGGCTTCGCTCTGGTTCTATGCGCTTGGCCTGGGGGGCCTGGTCGCCGGTTTGGGGCTGCTGCTCATGTTGGTGAACCGCGTGTTGGACAGCGCAGCGCAGCCAACGTTGCACTGGGCGTTGCGCATCACCATGGTGTTGCTGGCGGGCTTCTGTCTCTTTGCCGGCGTCCGCTATCAGCGTTTCACCGCCCGCCCCGAGATGGTGGTCAGCAGTCTGGGATTCAAGCTGCAACACAACATTGCGGCGTCGCGTCAACTTTACTATGACGTTGCCGGCTTTGATGACCACACGGTACACAAGGTCTATGATTTTTCAAACCAGCGCCTGCGGCAGCCGCCCGATCTCTATTTCATTTTTATCGAATCATACGGCAGCGTGCTCTATAAGCGCCCTCATTTCACCAATGCGTATTTGGCCTTACTGACCGAACTCGAAGGCCAATTGCAAGATCAAGGCTGGCACAGTCGCTCGGCGTTGAGCGAATCACCCACCTGGGGCGGCGGCTCGTGGATGGCCTACACCAGCCTCATGTTCGGTCTGCGCATAGACAGTCACCCCCAATACCTGGCCCTGTTCAACAAGTATCAACTCGAAGGGTACCCCGACCTGGGGCGGACGTTGCGGGCGCAGGGCTATCATTATGCGTGGATCTCGTCGATCGCAGAGGAATTGGACGAGCGCACGTGGGCAAAATATCTGCGCTTTACGGGCGTGGATGAATGGTTGCGCCATCGCGATCTGGCGTATACTGGCCCGCATTATGGCTGGGGGCCGGCGCCACCCGACCAGTATGTGCTGAACTATGCCCACCAGGCGCTCAAAGCCAAGACAGACAAGCCGTTGCTTTTTGTGACGATCACGCAAAATTCGCACTACCCGTGGGTTCCGCATCCGCTTTTGGTGGACGACTGGCGCACGCTCGGTACGGTTGCGCCCGCCACAATGGCAAGTGGCGAAACGGTGGAAGAGAAGCGGCTGAACTATCTGCACGCCATCGACTATCAGCTGCGCATGTTGGCCGATTTCGTTGTACGCAACGGCGACGAAAAGAGCCTGTTCTTTCTGATTGGCGACCACCAGCCGCCTCAAGTGTCACGCCGCGACGACGGGTGGGACACCCCCTTCCATATCATCGGCAAAGACAAAGCGCTGGTCGACGCCTTTGCCACATATGGTTTTACCAAAGGGCTACAGGTCTCTGATCCCACACCGACAGTGCGCCACGAGGGGTTCTATTCGCTGCTCATGCGAGTCTTGCTGCAACGCTATGGCGCCCGGCCGGTGTCGCTTCCCCCCTATTTGCCCAACGGCGCCATCCACGCCGAAGTGGAAGTGGATGAGGCGATGGTGCAGTAGCTGTGGGCGATCATCGGGGTCGCCCTGTCTTGACCTTGTTCAAGGAGAGTCCATGATGATGAGTCGCGTCTTGCGAGCCCCCTTGTTTTTGCCCCTGTTCGCCTCGTTGGCCCTGCTAGGGTTGGCCGGCTGTGGCGCCCCAGCTTCTTCAGAACCCCCGCCAACCATCGAAGCGACGGCGACACCGGTCGCCGCCCCCGTTCAGGCCAACCCGGGCGCGGCGGTTAGCGGCCAACGCACCTTTGTGATTGTCCCCGAACAGTCGAAGGCTTCGTATCTGGTGGATGAGGAATTTTTTGCCGGCGCCCTGTCAAAGCTGGGCATTGACGCCGGTAAGATGGATGTGGTGGGCAGCACGCAGGCAATCGAGGGGCAGTTGACGCTCAATCTTGATGATCTGAATAACGCTCTGGGTGAGAATGTTTTCACCGTGCAGATGAACACCCTGGCCACCAATCGCGATGACCGCGACAAGTGGATTCGGGAAGATGGGCCGCGCTTCAACGACTACCCGCTCGCCACCTTCCGCGCCTCGGCCGTTGAAGGCGCGCCAGCCTCATACACCGAGGGCGAAGAGGTGCGGTTCCGATTGGTGGGCGACCTAACCATCCGCGAAGTGACCAATCCGGCAACGTTCGACGTGACCGCCAGCCTCAACGGCGACACCCTCTCCGGTGTGGCGACGACACGCCTGAGGATGAGCGACTTTGGCATCGAACCGCCCAACTTTGCCAATACCCTCACCGTGGCCGATGAGTTCGGTATCGAGGTGCAGTTGGTGGCCCGCGAAGTGGCGCAGTAATTCGTTGACAGGGCGGCAGGACAGGTGTGATTATGTACGCAATCACCCTGTCACCGTCTCACGCCGCTTATCGCTTTTCCTGCGCCGCCAAAATTCCAACCCGCCAAACCAGAGACCGGCCGCGCCCACGAAGAGATCGCGGGCGCGGATCAATAGGCTCAAGCTGACGCCCGCGGCCGGCGCCAGCCCCAACTGGCGCATGGCCAACGCCTGGCTGGCCTCTAGTGCGCCGAGCGCGGCGGGCAGCGGCAGCAGGATGGCGACACGGGCAGCCACCAGCGCCGTCACCGCTTCAGAGAGCGAGAGGCCCAACCCCAACACGGTGGTCATCAGCCAAAATTCACCGATGATGCCCACCCAGCTTACCAGCGAGAGGCCCACTGTCATCCACACAAGCCGCGGCCGTTTGCGGAAGAGTTGGGCGCCCTGCTCCTCGCTCTGGCGGATCGTACGATAGAACTGGCTCTCTCGCCGGCGGACGCCCGCTTCGTCCGCCCGCCGGCTGATCCGGCGCCCCAGCGCAAAGAGCATCCCCAGCGCGCCCGAGATGGGGCGTCGCCCGCGCCCCATCGCCGCCAGCAGCCACGCCGGCGCTGCCAGCAGCACGCCGCCCACAACCAACAGTTGCCCTTCCAGCCAACCGGGCAGCGCGTGACGTTGCAACACAAAGACGATCCCAATCGCCAGCACGGCAAAGTTGACCGTCATCTCGACCAGCTTGTCGAGCACAACAGCGGTAAGCGCAACGGCCACCGGCGCCCCGTGCCGGGCCACAACATAGTAGACTTGCAGTGGCTCCCCACCGATGTGTGGCCCGGGCGTAAAATAACTGACGGCGAAGGTCGCGATCCGGTAGCCGACCAATCGGCCATAGGGGATGCGGTAGCCCTGGGCATAGAGCAAGAGCCACCAGCGCGCGCTAAAGACAAAAAGGAGCGCCCCATTCACCAGCACCAGTGCGGCAATCTGGCCCGGACGCAGCCGGCGCAACTGCTCCCACACCTCGTCAAAGGATACGGTTTGCAGCGCAAACCACAACAGATAGAGCGCAAGCGCAATCCAAACAAGCTGTACCGGCAGCCGACGCAGCGTTGCCCTCATGGTGGTTCCGGCTCAGTGGCGCCCAGCTTGAGGCGGATCAGGCGTTCTTCGGGCTGCCAAAGGGCGAATCGACCGCTGCCCAGATGAATAACGATGATGCTACAGACGAGCAACAATCCATTGTCGAACCAACGCAACCCACCGCTGAGAATGTCCACCGCGGCCAGCCCAAACATGGCCAGCGCCGCCACCCGCCCCACCACGCCGAACAGCAGGAGCAACGCCACCGGCGTCACGACCCAGAGCGGAACGGCGCTCTCTCTGTGTGCAAAGAGGATCAGCGCAAGCACGACAGCGACCAGACGCGCTGCCAGCGGCAGCCATCCCGCCAACACCCGTTTGACCGCTGCCCGCGCCCGCAGATAGCGGGGTGAATCGGCGTCGATGACCGTGCTGATGACGAGCCAGTCGCGGCCAAAACTATAGGTAAGGGGGATGGCGAAGAGGTAGCTCGCCAGCAAGGTGATCTCTGGCGTCAGCACGGGCCAGAGCATCACGGTCATAAAGCCAGTCTGAAACCCGGCCACCAGGCGGCGGTAGTCGCTGGGTGGCAGGTCGAGCACGGGCACCCCCCGGCGCCGGCGCAGCCACATGCCCAGCACAAAAAGTTGGCGCGAAAAGCCCAAAATCAGATACCAGGCCGGCAATTTACCATACTGGATGCCCAGCAGAATCGCGATCAGGATGCCCAGGCCATCAAACTCCATGTCGAGAATCTCACCGAGCTTGGTCTCGTTCTTCGTGACGCGCGCCACATAGCCGTCCACATAGTCGATAAGCCGATCCAATGTATAGAGCACGGCGGGCGCCCAGGCCAACAGCCCGGTTGGGTGCGGCGCAAAGAGAAAGCCGGCGAGCAGGCAAAGACCAAGCCCGCGCGTCAGGGTCAATCCATTGCCATAGCCCAACGTTACACGCGGGCGAGTTTCGCGGCGGCGATGGTTGTAGGGCAGCACCCACCACAGAATCCCCATCTGTGCAATCATGACGGCGGTGGCCAGCCCAAACCACTGGACGGCGTCGTCCGTCTGCCATACCTGCTGCACAAAGCGGTAACCCAGCAAGACCCCAGCGGCATAGAGTGTAGCCACCTTGAGCCATTGCCAACGCAAACGGCTAACCCCCATGCGTGTCTCGCGATTGTCGTCGATCATCGTATCCACCGCTCCGTTCTGGGAAGTTTCAAGATGGATCACATCCATTTGATCGCATAACGAATAAAACAGGCGCACGGATTGTCTATACTCAGTAGACCGCAACGGTTTTGACGATCCAGGCGACTACCAACTGGTCG
>JAHDWG010000575.1 GCA_023384495.1 Caldilineaceae bacterium | reverse complement strand
AAAAGACGATCACCCCGCGCGCGTTCTTCCCCGCCTCCATGTCGGCAAAGGCCTGGTTGATCTGGTCCAGCCGGTAGGTCTGGGTGATCAACTCATCGAGTTTGAGCTTGCCTTCGTCATGCCACTGGAGAAAGCGCGGCATATCGACGCGCGGCACAATCGAGCCATAGAAACAGCCGAGGATGCGCTTCTCGCTAAAGGCCAGCGCCTGCGCCGGGATGCCCAGCGTGGCGTCGGCGCGGGTCAGCCCCACCACCACCATCGCGCCGCCCTTGCAGGTCATGTCGTAGGCCTGCCCGATGGTCACCGGGTTGCCGATGACCTCGAAGGCATAGTCGGCCAGCTTGCCCTGGGTCAGTTCGCGCACGGCCTCCACCGGATTCCCCGCGGCGGCGTCGACCAGGTCGGTGGCGCCAAACTGTTTGGCCAGCTCCAGCTTCTTCGCCACCCGGTCCACCACGATGATGCGTTCGGCGCCGGCCAGCGCCGCGCCCTGCACGGCGTTCAGCCCCACGCCCCCCGCGCCGATGATCACCACGGTGCTGCCCGGCTCGACCTGGGCCGTGTTGATCACCGCGCCCACGCCGGTGGCGACGCCGCAGCCCACCAGCGCAGCATGGGCCAGCGAATGGCGCGGGTCGATCTTCACCAGGTTGATCTCCGGCGCCACGATATACTCGGACATAGTGCCGATACGCGCCATCTGTGGAATCTCGCGGCCCGCAGCGTTGCGGAAACGACAGGTGTCGTCCAGCAGGCGGCCCGGGCGCAGTGTGAACCCCTCACACAGGATGGGCCGATTGGCCCGGCAATAGCGACACTGCCCGCAGTAGCTTACAAACGAGAGCACCACATGGTCGCCCGGCTGCACATAGGTGACGCCCTCGCCCACCCGTTCGATAACGCCGGCGCCTTCATGCCCCAGCACCACCGGCGGGTCGTAGTAGATGGTCCCATTGACCACCGACAGATCCGAATGGCAGACGCCTGTCGCGCCCATGCGGATGACCACCTCGTGTGGTTTGGGGTCGTCCAGCGTCAGTTCTTCAACCACCACAGGCTTGTTGTGTTCGTAGACAACAGCCGCTTTGGTGCGCATCGTTCGCCTCCTGTGATCCTGCGATTGTTTTGAGAACAGCCATTATGCTCGTTCGAGCACCGATCACGATGAAAACGGTGGCGTTACAGCAAGCAACACAGAGCGCACAGAGAAGACGCCAAGCGCACAGCGGGTCTGATCCACACAACAAGCCAACGAGTTTTTCTCTGTGTTCTCCGTGCAGTCTCTGCGCCCTCTGTGTTGCGCTGTTCTGTACTATTATTCAGAGTCGACCCCGCGTCTACTCATCGGTGACTGTCGAGGTTGCCAACAGTTCGGTGGTCAACTCATGGTTCAGCAGATAGTCAAAGAAATTGGCGCCTGCCGCCACGACCACCCGGTCGCCTTGCTTCAGAATCTCGCCATATGACTCCAGGCGACGCGAGAAGGCGTAGAACTCCCGATCCTGCGAGAGGGCGTCGGCATAGATGCGGATGGCCGCGGCCTCGCCTTCGCCTCGCAACGTCTGCGCGTCTCGATAACCTTCCGCCATGATGACCGTGCTGGCGCGGTCGGCCTGAGCGCGGATGATGTTGGCCTGTTCTTCGCCCTCGGCGCGGAAGAGCGCCGAGTCGCGCTGGCGTTCGGCGCGCATGCGGTTGAAGACGCTCTGCTCCACCTCCATGGGGAGGTCTGCGCGTTTGACCCGCACATCCACCAGGTCGATGCCAAACTCGGATGCGGTCGTGGCCGAAGAAGCGGCCACGCGCTCCATGATCGGGTCGCGCTGGTCTGAAATGACCTCGGCAAAATCAACCGTCGCCAGTTCGCGGCGCAATTCCGAAAAGACAATATCGTCCAACCGTGCGCGGGCGCCCGATTCGGTGCGGACGGCCTTGTAAAAGAGCAGTGGGTCTTCGATACGCCAGCGCGTCACATGGTCGACCACAAGCCGCTTCTTGTCACGGGTCAGATATTCCTGGGGCGAGCCATCGCTCGAGAGCACGCGCTTTTCAAAGTAGATCACATTTTGGATGAACGGAATCTTGGTTGACAGGCCCGACTCTGTGATGGTGGCGACCGGTTCGCCAAACTGAAGCAAAATCGCCTGATTGCGTTCATCCACCACAAAAAACCACTGCCGGGCAAATAGGGCCAGAGCCACTGCCACGATCACCAATCCCCCACCAATACGGTTGCGCATCTTATTCATCTCCTTGGTTCTCGACAGCCGGGGCGGTGCTGCCAGGCGCGGCTGGCTGTGGTTCGGGGCGTGCAGGCGCGGGGCCGCCGCTGAGGTCGCTGAGCGGTAGGAAGGGCAAAACCTGGCCCGAAATGGCCTTGTCATCGAGCAGGGTCAGTTGCACATTGCGAAGAATGGACTCGAGGGCCTCAATGTGCATGCGCTCGCGCGTGACATCTGGCGCCACGCGATAGGCGTCGAGCACGGCCGTGAAGCGTTCGGCGTCACCTGTCGCCAGCAGCGTGCGCTCTTCTTTGAACGCAGTTGCCCCTTCAATCAGCCGCTGCTTCTCACCGCGCGCGCGGGGAACGATGTTGTTCTGATACGCCTGGGCCTCATTGATCAGGCGCTCCTTATCGGCCAGGGCGCGCACCACCTCCTGAAAGGCGTCGCGCACCGCTTCGGGCGGATCGGCGACCTGGAGACGGACATCGGTTACCTGAATACCGACGTCGTAATCCTCCATCAGTTGCGCGAGGAAGATGCGCGTCTCCTCTTGCACCCGGGCGCGCTCTTCGGTGATGACAGCATCGATGGTCATCTTGCCGACCGTGCTGCGCAGCCCCACCTCGGCGCTGGTGCGCAACACCATCTCTGGGTCTTGCACCTGGAAGACAAAGCGGGGCGAATCGGCAATGCGATACTGGACAAGCAGCCCAACCTGGACGATATTCTCGTCACGCGTCAACATCAGCGCTTCGCTCAGCACCTCCTGGGAGCGATCCGAATCTGTGCTGCGGAAGCCGATCTCGGCGCGGCGAATACTGGCCACGTCGACAATCGTCACCCGCTGGATTGGCCGCGGCAAATGATAGTTGAGGCCAGATGTGGTCACCCGGCTAAAGCGGCCAAAGGTCTGCACAACCCCCTCTTCACCAGGTTGGACGATATAGATGCCCGATGCAAACCAGAGGAGTAGCGCAATCACGGCGATCAGAATATATAGCCCACCGCGTTGGCGTTCCGCCCAACGGGTAAAGCCACCGGCGTAGCGCTCAAACTGCTCAAGATCAGAATGGGTAGGACGTTCTCGGTTTACGGACAATGGACACTCCTTAATGCTATGCCCGGTTCACAATTCAGAACTGGGACCAAAATAGTCGTTGCCCAACGACGAAAATTTCGCCTTGAGGACCTGGTAAACACCGTCGATAAAGCCAATGGGGTAAGAATCGAGAATGGCAAGAGTCTGTACAATCGGTGAGCAACTGTCTCGAACTCAGTGCACAGCTATCAATGATGAGTAACTCATTATACCAGAAATTTGGCAGAAGCGGAATTTCTGAAAATCGATTGTCTCTAGTTTCCGGTAAAAGGAAGCGGACAGTGACAAAAAGATGACAAACGGCGGC
>JAHDWG010000021.1:5187-33853 GCA_023384495.1 Caldilineaceae bacterium | reverse complement strand
GCCGAACTCTGTGCATCTGGTATGATGGATGCACAGCGCCGAACTCTGTGCATCTCTGTGCTCGCTATTTTACGTTGTTTTTCCCTATTTTCAGCCCAGATTGAGCGGAATTGTGCGGATGGGGATGATGGGAATACGAAACCGAGGCGCGATGCAATGGCCTGATGGCAATTGGCATTACACTTCGAGCCGCTGTGAAAGTTGACCAGGCGGGTGTTTCCCTCTATGATGAATACATAGACACATCAATAATGTGTTCAATGGTGTAGGACTTACGCACGCCTTGGCTGGATATGCGATCATGAATCGTGAAACGTCTCCTGGCAAGCATCAGGCACTGCGTAAGCCATGTGGTAATGTTCCGTTTTTGTCTGCCACAGGATAACCACGATCGCAGCGCCGCCACACGTACTTGACCCGCATCCAAAAGAGATCGAATTGAATCACGTTGCTTTGTCTTGCTCGCCACTCGTTGTATGGTTTGCAGGCATTGCGCCGGTCAAGCTGTCGCCAATGCCCCTGTATTGTGAATGCGGGCGCGGTTTGGAAGCGCGGCTCTGCCCTATCAACGTATCGTAGCGATATGCTGCGCTCGAAAGATCGTACGCAACTTCAACGTCCGAAATCGGTTTATGTACCTGAAGCATGTTGTTTTCCGTATGGATGGCGCCGCACCCGGCTAATCGCTTGCCGCAGATGGCATCCACAATTCAGTTGGGCAATATACGCTATGGAAATGGAATCACAATCGCACCGACCCGCTGCCGACTACGCCGATTGGCGCAAGTTGGTCGCACCGTACCAAAAGCCAGATTTGTCGAAGGGGATTTGGCAACTGGCGAATTCGTTCAGTGGCCTAATGGTTTGCTGGTTGCTCATGTATTGGAGCCTCGGCGTTGGCTACTGGCTGACCCTGCTGCTCGCCATCCCGGCAGCGGGATTCTTGGTGCGCATCTTTATCATCCAGCACGACTGTGGCCACGCATCGTTTTTCAAAAGCCGCCGCGCCAATGACACGGTTGGAACCATCTGTGGCATCCTCACGCTGGTGCCTTACAAATATTGGCGCAAGGGTCACGCCATTCACCACGCCCACCATGCCGAACTCGAAGAACGTGGCACCGGCGACATCTGGACGATGACCGTGGACGAGTATATGCAGGCAAGCTGGTGGATGCGCCTGGTTTACCGAGTTTTTCGTAATCCCCTCTTCCTGTTTGGCTTTGCGCCCGCCATCAATTTCGTCGTGCTCTCGCGCCTCCCCCTCTGCGATGACGAGGGCTGGCACAACGGTGAGATCGCCTCCGTCTGGTGGACCAATCTTGCCATCGTAGGGTGGATGGGCGGCCTGGGGTTGCTGATTGGCTTTGGCCCGTTGGCCCTGATCCTGACCCCCGTGATCGTGATTGCATCGGGTGTTGGCACCTGGCTCTTCTACGTCCAGCACCAGTTCGAGCGCACCTACTGGGAGCACACCCCCCAGTGGGATTACACGTTGGCGGCCATGCATGGCAGTTCCTATTACAAATTGCCGCGAGTGTTGCAGTGGTTTACAGGCAACATTGGCTTTCACCACATCCATCACCTCAGCCCGCGCATCCCAAACTATCACTTGGAAGCATGCCACGAACAGAATCCGGCATTACAACGGGTTGTGCATCTCACAATCAAGAGCAGCCTCTCCACCATCTGGCTTGCGCTCTGGGATGAAGAGCAACGGCGACTCGTGACCTTCCGCGAGGCCTGGCAGGCCCGTCAGGCCGCCGCTGCCGCCGTTTGAGGTGGCGCGCGCTGCGCCATTGCGCTCTTTGAGAACCGGAGGTACTCAAAGGAGCAAGCCGCTTCGCACAGTCTGGTTTTCAAAGCAACCGCCGCATAGCCGGGCGATCCCTCGTCAGTGGGTGGCGAGTTTTTTGCGCAGACGTACATACTGCGCATAGTCAATCGGCGTGCGGCGGCGGATGTAGTCGCGTGTGGTGGGCGCGCGCCCCTGTGCGCCTTTGATCCGCCCGGTGACGCGCAGATCAAAGGCATCCGCGCCGGCGCCGCTGCCATAGCTCACCATGAGGATGCGCTGGCCGGGCTGCGCCACATCCAACACTGCGGCCAGGCCAATCAGCGCCGAGCCGGCATAGGTGTTGCCAATCTCGGCCACCAGCAGCCCCGTCTTCCATTGTGCAGGCGTGAAGCCGACTTCCGCCATCGCGCGCATGGGGAACTTGGGGTTGGGCTGGTGAAAGACCACATGGTCATAGTCGGCGGGGCTGGCGCCGGTGGCCCGCAGCATCTCCTCGGCTGCGGGCGCCACATGGCCAAAGTAGCCCGGGTCGCCGCTAAAGCGCTCGGCATGGCTGGGGTAATGAGTGGAAGGGCGGCGCCAAAAGTCGGTTGTGTCCGACACATAGCTGAGTGAATGTTCAATGACCGCCACCGCCTCTTCCGCTGGGCCCAGAAGGTAGGCCGCGCCGCCGGCGCCCGCCGTATACTCCAGCGCATCGCCGGGGCGTCCCTGCGCGGTGTCCATGCCGACACAGAGCACATAATCGGCCATGCGACTGCCCACAAAGCCAAGGCCGGCCTGCATGGCCTCGGTGCCGGCCTTACAGGCAAACTGCCAGTCTGCCGCCAGCACGGCCGGGGTGGCGCCTACGGCCTCGGCCACAATCGTCCCCGTAGGCTTGACGGCGTAGGGGTGGCTCTCGCTGCCCACCCAGACGGCGCGAATCTGCTGCGGGTCAATGGCGGCGCGCGCCAATGCGTTGCGCGCCGCCTCGATGCTCATGGTGGCCGTGTCCTCGTCGAGCCCAGGCACAGCCTTTTCGCGCACGGGGCTGCGGCTGTTATTCTCTGTCCAGATGCGGCTGATTTCGGCCCCGGGCAGCCGATAGCGAGGCACATAGGCCCCAAATCCAATGATGCCCACGGCGCGGGTTGGTTGGTTGAACATGCAAGGTTTCCTGGTGAACAATAGCGTGTTGTTCTGAAAATAGGACAAAACAGCGTAATACAGAGAGCGCAAAGGGGGCAACAGAGAACACTGAGACAAGCATGGTGGCTCGTTCGGTGGACAAAAGCCTCTGCGTGCTCCGTGTCTCCTCGGTGTTCTCTGTGTTCCTGCTGTATGCTACCGGGATGGGCGTATCCCATTCATGATGACTGCGCAACAAATCTGCGCGCGTGGAGGGCCATGTGCCCGCGCTGGATGCCCTCGGTGGCGAGCGCGCGTAGGGCGGCCAGGTTTTGCGCCAGGCCCACTGCGGCCATGACTTCGCTCAGCTCGCGGGCGCTCTGCACCCCCAGAATCTTGAGCGCCACCTGCGCCAGCGGGTGCGCCCGCGTCGCGCCACCTACAATCCCCACGGCCAGCGGCAGTTCGAGCTGTCCGTATAGGGCGGGCGGCTGAAGTGAGGATTGGCGGTCTGGCCGGCGATCAGACTCCTCTTTCAACCCTCCACTGCTCTGCCCCCCCCGAACCTGCCACGTCGTCAGCGCCCGGTATTGGCCATCGCGCGCGGCGTACGCATGGGCGCCGGCCTCGATCGCGCGCCAGTCATTGCCGGTGGCCAGCGCAACCGCATCAATGCCGTTGAAGATGCCCTTGTTGTGCGTGGCGGCCCGATACGGGTCAGCCACGGCAAAGGCATTGGCGTGGGCTATATTTTCGGCGACATCCAGCCCATTCCGCTCCGGTGTGCTCAAGTGCTCAACCGGGATCGTCACTTCGGCCCAGGCGCGTCGTCGGTCACTCAGGTTGCTCAGAATGCGCAACAGCGCGCGCCCGCCGGTCAATGCTTCCAGCGTGGGCGCCAGCGTTTCGGCGGCGGTGTTGATGGCATTGGCGCCCATGGCATCGCGTGTGTCAAAGAGCAGGTGGACGATCAACATCGGCGCGGTTGGCGTCACCGCCAGGTGGCGCACCTCGATATCGACCGGCCCCCCGCCCCGTTGCGTGATGGAGGGGCTGGTATCGGCCAGGGCGAGCAATCGTGTCTTGTTGGCCAGAATGGCGGCTGTGGCCTGCGTCGGATTCGCTACGTCGAGCAATTGGACCTGGGCAATCATCACCGACTTGGTGCTGCCCGTCTGAAACCCGCCGCCATAGCGCGCCAGGCGCGCAGCATAGCTCACCGCCGCCACGACTGACGGCTCTTCGACCACCATGGGGACCAAATAGTCGCGGCCATTGATCTGGAAATTTACACCAATTCCCATGGGAAGACTGTAGCGCCCCACCACATTTTCGATCAGGGTATCGGCCTGGTCGACGGAGAGGTTCTCGTGCAGCACGGCACACTCTTCGCGCGACAGATCGGCCCACTCGGCGAGCAATGCCACGCGTTCTTCGATTCGCTTCTGATAGAAGCCGCTCAACCGGGACGAGCGGGGTGGTGTCGGTAGATTTGGCATGGGTTGATTGTGTCACAAACGAAGCGTCAGAAGCTGTCAGACGCTGGACTTTGGTAGGATTGCGAGTTTTTGAGAGGTCAACCGCGCAGCGCCGTGAGCGTGCGTGTGATTGGGTTGTCCAGCCATTGGGGCGCCACAGCCAGGCTGACGGAGACCAACAACATGATACCGGCAAAGAGCGCGCCGGCCAGTCCTTCACGGGTCAGATAGCGATTTTGCAGCGGGCCATAGAACTCGCGGGCCAGGCGGATAAAACTGAAAATGGCGCCGCCCGAGGCCACCAACACGATTGCAGCCGGCAGCCAATCGCTTTCGGCGATCAGTTGTAGCGCCGCCCAATGGCCGGTAAACCCGGCGCTCAACGGGAACCCGGCCAACCCCAGCCCCCCCAACAAGAAGGCGGCGCTGTTCAAGGGCAGCCGGGTGGCGACGCCGCGCAGCCGTTCCGGCGTCAGATCACCCAGCCGCGCCTGGAGCACAGCCAGGCCGGCAGCCGCCGTCAACATGCTGACCGCTCGCAGGCCAAAGAGTAAGAGCACCAACAGCCAACTGCGCAGCCCAGGGATTGCCAGCAACAGAATGATGAGGCCCCAGTCGTGCAGCGCGGCGTAGCCCCATAGACGCCCAGGGTGGCTGGCCCCAGCCGCAGCGAGCCCCCCCCAGATGGCCGTCACCAACCCCGCAATCGTAAACCATTCTTGAACGATGCCTTCCTGCTCGACAAATGGAAACGTAAGCAGAATGCGAAAAAACAGATGCAGCAGCGCCAATTGATAGAGCAGGGTGACCAGAGCGGTGACAAGGGGGGGCGACTCCTGTGCGGTGTCCGGTTGGGCGCCGTGAAGGGGGGCCGGCCCCAACAGCAGCAACAGCCCCAGGGCGATCAATTGAGTGGCGACACGCGGCGCAACCGGGTCTTGTGGGTTAAGCGGCATCTGGTCGATATACCAAAATGCGACAATAAACAGCGGGAAAGCGAGCACCGGCGGCGCCAGTTTGCGCAGCGGACCGGTTGTGCTCGTAAGGCGACCGGCCTGGAGCACAAAGACGCTATAGCCGGCGAGCAACGCCAGAAACAGCGGCGCCAAGAGCGGCGGCGGCAGCGGGCCAGACGTCATCAGCGCCAACGCCACATAGCCCAGCACCAGCAGCAATGCCTGTGGGGCAAAGAGCGACCCCTGGCCGACATACGCGGCGAGCAAGCAGGCGGTAGCGGTGATCAAGAGGCTAAGCGCCACAATGGGGATGGCGCCTGTCTGTAGCTGCAACGTGAAGCCCCCCCGCGTCAGCGGCGCCATCAGATCAACTGCCTGAGCAGAAAAAAGCAGCGGGCGCAACGGGTTGCTCAGGTCGACCTGCCAGAGCCAGAGACCCAGCCCGCCCGTCACCAGGGCCGCCAACAGACAGGAGATACGTTCCCAACTGCGGAAAATATAGAGCGCAGCTGCTGTACAAAACAAGAGGGCGATGAGCATCGCCGGCAGGCTGAGTGCTGAGATTTCTGCGCTCATTGCGCCCCCTCGGCCACCGCAGATGCGTCGGGCGCGGCGTTGGCTGGCCGCGGGGGCGGTTGTTGTGGCGGAGCCGCACCGCTGCGTTCGGGTAGCATACGCCGTTCGGGCGTCGGAAGCAGCCGCGCCGATGGCAACCCGGTAAAGGTCATATCAGTGGGGATGGGCTTGGGCTTTGGCGCAGGCGCCAGATCAATCAGCAGGAGATAGCTGCATGCAAGGGCAACCACAATTTGCGCCATACCGATGATCGCGTATAGGCCGGTCCCTGGTGCAAGCAATTCCACCACTGCCTGCATGACAATCGACCATGACAACAGGGCGACAGCCACAAAGAAGGGCGAGTCGCTCAGCGCCAGGGTGGTCAGTGCGCAGAGGCTAAGCCAAAGAAACAGACGTTCGACGGATGGGTTGAGCAAAGGAATCGCCAGATGAATATCAAAGACGCGCCAACTGGCCAGCAACATCACCACAACGAGCAGACGTAAGAGCCACGATCCCGGCGGGCGCGCGGCCTGGCGACTGCGCATCTGGCGAGCAGAAAGGCCGAGCAGAGAGACACAAAGCAGGGTGGTCAGGATCTGCACGCCGCCCCATTGGATCGACAAGCGGTGTACTTGCACCATCAGCGACGCCACCCCAATTTGGATCAGGACGAGACCGAACAGGGCGCTGCGCCAACCCCACATCAGCAGCATGACTACCGCAACCGCCCCAAGCGCGATAACGCCGAGGCCGGTGGCGAAAAAGGATAGTTGGGTTAGCAACGGCTCAAACAGACGTTCCATAATTAAAGCGCCAATTTCGGGTACTGTCTACAAATACCGAATCCGGCGATTCTCTGCGCCGAAAAGTAGATCCTTTAGCCTATGGCTATTGCTGCATCATCAAATAGCCGACCAACACCAGCACCACAACCCACCCCATGTATCCGGCCCCTTCCACCACGCGCAACGCGTTGGCCCAGATATTGCTTGTGCGGTCCGCACTCCACCAGGCCAGCCGGAAGAACCAGTCGAGGCGCACGACCCGATTGACGTAGTCGGGCCACGCCCCCATGAAGATTCGTGTCTGCGGCAGCCACCAGACCACCACAATACCAAAAAATAGCGGCAACGCCAGCGTCACCCAGACGGTGACTGGGGCCACTACCGTAGGGGGTGTGCCCAAGATCGGCGGGATGGCGTCGGGCAGGCTGGCCAGCGCGGCGACGGCGCGCGGAAGAAACCCTGCAACGGCCAACGGTAAACCGATGGCGACACTGGCAATGAGCAAGCGCATGACAACCCCCGGCATCATCGCCGGCAAGGTCAAGCGCTCGGGTTCGCCCCAACTGCGCAGGAGGGCGGCCACTTGCAGCGCCTGCGCCACCACAAAAAGGCCAAAAAGGATCAAAAAAAGTGGGTTATCATTGAGCATACGCGCCAGCGCAGGTTGCGTCAAGAAGCCAGGCGTAAAGGGAATCCCGATAATGGTGGCCGCGCCCACGCTGACCGGCAACTGCCATCCCCAGCTTAGCCACACCTGTTCACCCACCAACCACAGCGCCCCACCTAGGGCAAAGGCGGTGGTGGGCCAGATCATCGCGCTGGGGCCTTCGCTGTAGGCGAGCGCGCCCGCCAGGGCGGCCAGGTTCGCCGACGTGATCAAGACAAGCGTCGTGTGCTCGGATTTTTGTTTGGCTGTCCACGCCGCCAGCGCGCTGCCCAGCAGTGTGAGCAGCAGCAAGGCCACCATTTCGATGCGCTGCCAATACGCCTGATCACCCAGCCGAAATGCCCACCCTAGCAGCCACAGACCGCAGAGCACCGGCGTCAGGTGTTCGAGCAGGCGCTCAGAGACGTTGGTCTCGCGTTGGCGATTGGGGATCAACCATAAGTGGAAGGGATAGATGCCAGCCCGGATCGCCGCCGCCAGCACAAGAAAGATGGCGGCGTCTGCCGGCAGCGAACCGCTCTGGAATTCCTGGCTGGGGCCGGTGGGGCCGGCGGGCAACAGGGCAACGAGCAAGAGCAGCGCGCCGACCAGGCTCAGGCCGCGGGCGTAATTATCCTCTCCCATTGCGCCATCCAGGTATTGTTCGAGCCGGGGCGCGTTGCGGACTAGCACCACAATGTCAAGCATGACCCAGGTGAAGATGGCTGTGAGCAGATTGCCGCTGCTGACAAAGATGAGGGCGGCGGCCAACATGGTGAGGTTGATGGCGAGGACGGCATAGGTGCGACGATGCTCGTCGGCTTGTTCGTTGTTGAGGTCGAGCAACAGACCAAGCCCACCCAACAGCAAGATCAGCCCCGAGATATACCAATTCCAGCTATCGCCGACCCAAAGCAGGTTGGCGCCGCTGTGAAGCATGGGTTGCCATGGCAGGCTAAAGGTTGGCACCACCGGACGCTCGCGCAGCAAATAGAGCAACAGGCCGGCGGTGACCACAAACAGGAGCGCCATGCCCGTAAGCCAATCGGCGCGTCGCAACCAGCGGCCATAGAGCATCAGCACACCCGCGCCAAACAGGAGCACGAGCGCTGGACCAAGCGGCGATGTAAGCAAGTCAAGCACAGTATCCACAAATCGCGATTGTAGCACAGCCGCAAGTCGCAGACAAACAGCCGAGCAATTCGGCAAGGATTCGCAGCAAGCGACAGGACAAGCTTGTACAGTTTTTGCCTCTCATCGCTGCTGGCTTCGTAGGCTGGCTCACCACATGCACTGTCGCCCGCTGCTACGATGCCTGTAACCGTGATGGTTGTGTCTATGATACGGCAGTTGCTTTGAAAGCCGGACTCTGCGAAGTTGCGTACTCCTTCGGATAACTCCGGTTGTCAAACAGAGCCCAGAATAGTAAGGAAAAGCGGAATCGAACTCATGACCGAACGACGCACCTGGTGGGAGCGAATTACAAATCGACTCTTTGCCATCCCGACGGTGGCTCAGTGGTGGGCAAAAGCGGCGTCAGCCCGGACTCGAGCGCTGGTCGACGGCGCAATCCCATTTGCCCGCCTGCAAAAGCCATTGCGCCTGTGCCGTGTGGCGCTGATTACGACAGCGGGTGTCCATTTGCGCAATCAGCCGCCGTTTGATATGCAAAACCCCGACGGTGACGCCAGCTATCGCCAACTGCCTGCCGCAGCCCCCATCGATGCGCTGATGATCACCCACAAATATTATGACCACACCGACGCCGATTCTGACCTCAACATTGTCTTTCCGTTGGAGCACTTTCGCTCGCTGGTGGACAAGGGTGTGCTCGGCTCGTTGGCGTCACGCCATTTTGGTTTTATGGGCCATATCGACGGGCCGTTGGTGACGACGCTCACCGAACAGACAGCCCCGGCAGTCGCGGCAACGCTGCGCACCGATGGCGTCGATTTTGCTTTTCTCACCCCCGCTTGAGGGCTCTGTAATCGGTCCGTGGGACTGATCGCACGGGCGGTTGAAGCCGCCGGGATCCCAACCGTCAGCATCTCAATTGCCAGGGATCTGACCGAGGCGGTGGGTATTCCCCGCGCGCTCTTTGTGAAATGGCCCCTCGGTCACCCGCTGGGCGAAGCCCATATGCCGGCTCAACAGCGTACAGTCATCTTTGACGCGCTTCGGCTGATCCAGACAGCGCCACAGCCCGGTCTCATCGCCGCGCCAGGCTATCGCTGGCGGCGTGAACAATATGCCGAACCGGCATGGGAACGTCTGCGTACGGGAGTAGTTTGACAACGACGGCCGAACATTCTACCATGTGGGCGGCAGGTCGCCTGGCTCATTGTGCAACTGTAGAGAGAAAACCATGTCGCAATCCGATAGACCACCCCTCCAATGGACAGGCGTACTTTTTGCCCTGGCCACCAATCTGTTTTTGCCAACGGCGGTGGATACATTGGGCGCACCCTGGCTAGGTGCTGGTCTACTCTGGGGATTGACAGGGATTGCGGCGCCTTTGCTGGCTGGGGCGCTCACTGCGCGTTATACGATGCAGCGCGGTGGTATGCATGCCTTTCTGGGCGGCCTGATGAGCGTTCCCATTCTGGGCTTTGCGGTCTTTCCCGGCAACTGGCAGCTTGCCATCCTGGCAGGCGCTTTCTGCACCCTGGGCGGCGCCATTACCGAGCTATTGATGCGCCGGGGGTGAGGGCGGCGCCGGCTTCAACAAGCCATCCGAATCACGGCTGTGGATCCAATCTAATGATACCTACTAATGATACCTATCCGTGTGATTGGCCGCAGCGTAATGTGGCGCCGCCGCTAGGGAGAAGTGTCAACCGCGGTGCGGATGGCGGACGCGACATAGGCGTCATAGGCAGCCATAAGCCGGCGGCAAATCGGGCCCGGGTCTCCCGTCCCAATCCTCTGCTCGCCGATCCGCACCACAGGGAGCAACCCTCGCGATGAACTACTGATGGCGGCTTCGTCAAGCTGGCCGACCTCGTCGGCGCGCACGGGCGTCAGGCAAGTGGGGATGGCGGCGGCCGTGGCCAGGTCGAGGATCACGCGGCGGGTCACCCCTTCGAGCACCCCCTGGCCGGCCGTATAGAGCCGCCCCAACCGAACGCCATAGAAGTTAGAACTGATCCCCTCCAAAATTTCGCCGTGGGTGTTGACCATTAGCAGTTCGTGATAGGTTGGCTGGGCGGGCTGCTTGCGGCGGCGGATGGCAAAATCGGCCGCCTTTACCTGCGGGTTATCGCGCGCCAGGGCGCCGGCAAAACCGACAGATACACCCTTGTTGTAAAGCGGCGCAGGGAGTGGTGTAAAGGCCATTAGCCCCACCAGAACACGGGTGGATTCTCCACATGCAGCCACTGGGGCGGCCAGTACATCGATGCGGACTCGCATTTCGTCGAAGGGAGCTGCGGTGCAGATCGTATGGATCGCCTGTCGCAGGCCTGGTTCGTCCAGCCGGTAACGCCAGCCCAACAACTGCATCGACCGCTTGGTGCGCGTCAGGTGGTCATCCAGGTGGAGAAATTTGTTATGCGAATAAGTGCGCAATACGGTGTAGACCCCAGGCTTCATGCCCTGATAGAGGTCGAGGAAATCGCTTGCAGCCTCTGTGATTGGAAGTGGGCAAGGGCCAGACGCAGTGACAGCGTACAACTGTAAATTGCTCATACATCCATTCTTTCCGAGGATGCGACCCGTTTCGGCGGGACGGTAGCCCGGTGGTCATTGTACAAGATCCGTCTGGGAAGCATAGAACAGATTGGTGTATGAACAAAGTGGCTTTTATACAAAGCCGCGGCGACATGGCTCTGGGAGTCAAATCGGCAGATTTCAGCCTGTACGCTGGGGGCAGGCCGATGGCGCGGGCGATTGCTCGTGTGGTTCGACCGCGATCAGCGAGATACCGAGATCGCGAATCTTGAGCAACAGTCCAAAGAGTGACGCCTGATCGGTAACGACACCTTCAAGCGCTGTCACTCCATCAGGCTGGTGGATGATCTCCATGCCGTCAAACCAATCGGCCCAGTGCCGGTTTAGGTGCCCTTGGATGCGAATGGTATAGCCGCGGGGGTAGGTCATGGCGCACCCCCTTACTTTGCTTGATGTGCTGCAGCCAGCCCGGTAGTGGGCTGTCGGTGCAGACGATGCGCCCATAGCAGGAACACCCCCTTCCCCGGCAGCGAACATCGCGGTGGGCGAGTTGCCGCCAGCATTTGCGCACGCGCCGCTTCGGCAAGCAACATCCCCTGACGCTCGCGCGCCAATTCCCAGATGTGGATATTCAATTGATTTGGCAACATACGACCTTTCCCTTACTAGAGTCAACGATGGTGGTGAACCGTGAACGTATGCAGTGGCTATCCGTGGCGATATACATACCAGGATACATACCAGGGCAAGCGCGGTGATGGAACGCGCCTGCCTCAATCAGTATAGCCATCAACCGGCGCAGCTGTGACCCATCGAAAGACACATTCGTGGTTGATCCGTCAGTTGGCGCACGGTCCGCGCATGGGGTGCAAAAGTGAGGTGGGGATCGGCCTCAGAGGGCCAGGCCGCGCCTGCCAAAGAAAAGTCGGCGCGGCGGGTTCAATACACATGACTTACGCAACGCCTGATACTTGTCACGAGAGATACGTTGGTCAGCGAACAATTCTTTGGTCAAGGCTTGTGGAAGTCGTGTACAGTGAACGTGAATCAAATGCCGACGCCGGCGCCGTCCAACAGGCCCAACTCGCGAGCGCGAGCCAGCGCCTGGGTTCGGCTGTGCACCAGCAACTTGCCATAGATGTTGTTGAGATGCCGCTTCACGGTGCCAACCACCACCACAAGCTGGTCGGCAATTTCGCGGTCCGAGCAACCCGTCGCCACAAGCTGAAGCACCTCCATCTCGCGTTTGCTCAGCGGCGCCACCAGTCTGCGAATGGCGGTGTGCAGCGTCGATTGTTCGCTGCTTGGCGGTGTGGGCGGTTCTTGGGGCTCGAACACGCCCAGCAGCCGTTCCACATAGGACACAAGATTCGGCGCGGCCAGGCGCAATCGCAACTCGGCAAGCAAGTGTTGCATGGGTTCGTCCTCGTCGATGAGGGTGCGCACAAGCCCGGTTGGGACGGCCATCCGAAACACCCGCTCCATGACGCTCAGCGCAGCGACCCGCTCTCCCGTCTGGCGCATGACAATGCTGGTGACGGCCAGCGCTTCAACCTGTGCTGTCTGCTTGCCCAGCGTCTGTGCGCTTTCGGCGACTTGCGCCAGCAGGCGTAGGGCTGCGTCGGGGTTGCCCTGCGCAGCGAGCAAGCGCGCTAGATTGGTATATTCGCTTTCACGCGTGGCGCATTGAGGCGCGTCTGCACTCAGCCCGCACAGTTCGATCCAACGACGAGCGGTCTCCAGATCGCCGCTACGCACTGCCACGCGGGCAAGCTCGAGCCAGGTGTCATAGACAATCTGCGCTGGGAAGTCATGCTGCGCAAGCTGCTCGCGCAAGAACGCGCACGTAGCCGCAACCGCTTCCCTGTCCCCCTGTGCATGTTGGATGCGCAGCAGCTTGGCGTGCGCGCCCACCAACGTGCGTACATTCTGCGCCTGGCGCGCGCACGCTACGCCCCGCATAACCGCCTCTGTCGCCTGGGCCAATTCGTTTTGCTCGTAGAACAGGTCGGCCAAATTCACATGATAGGCTGCCATGAGCGGCAACCCATCAATGCGTTGCGACGCTGCATAGTCTGCGGCATCCTGCAATTGCCGGTGCGCCAGGTCGATCTTGGCTTGGAAGCGATACAACTGCGCCAGATAGACCATCGCCTGGATGGCGTACAAGGGGCTGCCTGCTAAGATGGCCACCTTGACGGCCTCGGCATAGTAACGCTGCGCATGGGTATAGCGGGCTTGCCACACATAAGCGATGGCGATGTAGAGCAACGATTCGGCGCGCCGGTGTAGCCGGTCGGCGGGCAACTGCGCCAACGCCTCTTCGCCTAGATGGATTGCCTCATCCAGCCGGCTTCGGTTGAGCGCAATGTTGGCGCGAAGCACCAGAATCTCGCCCACGAGCGAGTTGCCTTCGACAGCCGCGTCAGTCGCCAATCGGTCTACCGCGGAAGCGATAGCCGCCTCCGCCGCGTCCAGTTGATGAAACAGCATATGCATCTGGGCGCGGGCAATGCAGAGCCTGGGCCTGCGCAGCACCTGCGCGGGGGGCAGTTGGTCGAGCCAACCGACCAGGGTCACCGCTTCGCCTCGCAGCAAGAGCCGTTCCGCGTCGGCTTCGATAAGCCGCCCGGCCCGTTCGTAGGCTTCGCCAGCCAGCGCATGGTGGATGGCCTCATCGCGCAGGCTCTGCGCTTCATACCAGATGCTGGCCCGCTCGTGCCGCTGCGCCATGGTGGCGGGGTCGGCGCGTCGGTATGCCCGGCGCAACATTTCGGCAAACAGATGGTGATAGCGATACCAGCGCCGTTCATTGTCCAGCGCAATCAAGAAAAGATTGGCGCGTTCAATGCGCTCAAGGGTCTGCTGACTGGCGTGTACGTCACCGGCGCCTAATCCCATCACCGCGGCGCAGAGTGGTGCGCTCAAGCGGTCGAGCACCGATGTCTGCAACAAGAACGCTTGGATTTCCGCCGGCTGCTGCTGGATGACTTCCTCGGTGAGATAGTCGACAATCATGGCGTGGGCGCCGGTGAAGGCGCGCACAAACTCGCCGGGATTTGGGTGTTCGGCGAGCGAGATGGCCGCGAGCTGAAGCCCGGCAACCCAACCCTCGGTGCGGGCGGCCAGCGCGTGCAAGTCATGCTCGCTCATGGTGTTCGCCAACCCGACGGGGGCATTCTGAGCGAAATAGCGAACCGTTTCAGCAGGCGAGAAGCGCAGATCTTGTTCGCGCACCTCGCTCAACTCGCGCCGGGCGCGCCAGCGCGCCAGCGGCAACGGTGGATCGGATCGGGTGATAATCACCAGACGCCCCCCTGTGGGCATGTTTTCGATGAGGAATGAGATGGCCTGGTGAATGGCTAGGTTGTGGATTACATGATAATCATCCAGCGTGAGCAGAAAGGGCCGTTCGAGCCGTGCAAGGTCGTTGACCAATAGGGTGGTCAACTCTTCCACCTTGGGGGGCTGGGTCGATTGCAGCAGGCTGACAATGCGTTCGCCGATGTGGCAATCCACCCGTTGCAGCGCAGCTACGGCATAGTGTAGGAAGCGCGCCGGGTCGTTGTCCTGTTCATCGAGCGATAGCCACGCCTGGCTGCACATCTCACTGGACCCCTCACGAACAGCGCGGTTATGAAGCCAGTCGGCCACGAGTGAGGTCTTGCCAAAGCCCGGTGGGGCAGAGACGAGGATCAGCGCGCCTGTCAGCCCGGCATCCAGTTGGCGCATGAGCCGAGGGCGCGGGACAAATTGTGGCTGGCGACGAGGGGTAAAAAATTTGGTCGTCAATAACATCGTAAGGACTCCCGGAGCATGGCCGCGTGGAGCGCTGTGATCTGATGGCAGTATAGCGCAGGCGCGTCCGATTTCCGTCCGATGGCCGCGCAAATGGCGCGCGAGCAGGCTGGTGCATCATGGTATTGAGCTTTTGCAAGGTGACAGTCGCTTCTGAAAGTGACTGTCACCTCAACATGAACGGTGCATTAGGTAGAGACGACGGGGGGCATGATTCGCGGTTTCATGATGCGCCAAGTATAATCAACCTATTGTCTTTGCAGGCCCCCTGCGCGTCTGTGATGATAAGACTTACCCAGATGGCACAAAACCACGCCCGAATGGCAGGCTAACCACCATGACGCCCGCTCAGCAACTGGCGCTCTGGGCCGACAAATTGCGTGATATTTCGGCCCTGGGGCTTCACTTTGCACAGAATATATATGACCGTGAGCATTATCAGGCGGTGCAAAACATGGCCGTCGCCATGCTCGCCTATGCCACTGGCAGCGCCGTTGACGAGATGGAGCCGTTGCGCGCCCAGGTCTTTGCGCGCCCGACGCCGCTCGTGGTGGGTGACGCCGCTATCATCGACGCCGATGGCCGCATGTTGCTGATCCAGCGCGCCGACAACGGGCTATGGGCCATGCCCGGGGGTGCGTTCGAGGTGGGGGAGACGCCCGCAGCAGGCGCCGTACGCGAGGCGCTAGAAGAGACAGGCGTCTGCGCCGAGCCGGTGGCGTTGGCCGGTGTCTTTGACTCACGGCTCTGTGGGTCGGCCACCCGCCACCACCTCTATCAGTTTGTCTTTCTCTGCCGACCAACCGGCGCGCCGGCAAGTGTCCCCAGCCATCAACACGAAACCCGACAACAAGGCTGGTTTCTCGAAAGCGAACTGCCCACCAAACTCGACCCCGGCCACGCTACACGCATCCCCATTGTCTTTCAGGTCTGGCGGGGCGAGCGTGGCGCTTATTTTGACCAACTCTCGACACAAGCGGATTGAACTGAGATTGTGATTATGTCCACTGAGATTGTCATGCCCAACTTGGGCTTTGATGTGCAGCAAGCGCGTTTGATCGAGTGGCTCAAACAACCCGGCGACCCTATCCAAAAGGGGGAGGTGATCGCCGTTGTCGAGTCGGACAAGGCAAATGTGGAACTAGAGAGCATTGCCGGTGGCGTTGTGCTCGAACAACTGGTGGCCGCCGGGGTGGAAGTGCCGGTGGGCGCGGTGTTGGCGCGTGTCGGCCCGGCAGGGGAACCAACCCAGGCGAACCGGGCGGCGGCGGTGGCCGCCTCCGCGCTGGCGATAGAGCGGCCAGCCCCGGTGGAAAGCTCGCCGATTGCCCGCAAACTGGCCGCCGACCATGGCATCGATCTGGCGACGGTGGCCGGCTCCGGCCCGCGTGGGCGAGTCACCAAAGAGGATGTGGAGGCGGCGATTGCCCAGTCCGCATCGGGCGCGCCCACGGGGGGCACAGGCGTGCGCGCACTGCCAAAGGTGCGCCAGGCGGCGCGGAGCGCGGGCGTCAAGCTGGCCAATATCACCCCCACCGGGCGCAAGGGCGAGGTCACCATGACCGATCTGCGGGCGCAGATGCAGCCGGCAGAAGCTGCGCCCGCCGTCGAGGCTGAGGCGGCGCCTGCGGGTGGCCAGGCCATTCCGCTGAGCCGCATCCGCCAGGTGATCGGCAAGCGCCTGGGCGAGAGCAAACGCGAGGCGCCGCATTTTTACGTCACTGGTGAGTTCGACCTGGAAGCCGCGCTCGGGCGGCTTAAGGCCATGCCCGCGCCCCAACCGGGGATCAACGACCTGATCCAATATGTGGCTGTGCAAGCCTTGCGCCGCGCGCCTGCGCTCAACGCCACCTTCCAACATGATACGCTCTATCGGTTTGACGCAATCAACCTGGCAATTGCGGTGGCGCGCGATGAGGGGCTGATTACGCCCGTGCTGCATGGTGCAGAACGTTTCTCGCTGGCGGGGCTGGCCCAGGAGAGTCGCAAGCTCATCGAGCGTGCGCGCGCCAACAAGCTCCAGCCCGATGATCTTCAAGGCGGCACCTTTACGATCAGCAATTTGGGCGTCATCCGCCAGGTCGACCAGTTTGTCGCCATCATCAATCCCCCGCAGGTGGCGATCCTGGCCGTGGGCGCGGTCAAACAACGACCTGTCGTCATCGACGGGGGGCTGCACATACGCCACACGGTCCATGTGACGTTGAGCGGTGATCACCGGGCGGTAGACGGCCTAGACTTGGGCCTGTTTATGGCTGCGTTCCAGGCTGAGCTGGACAATGTACGGTAGGCGCCCATCCGAAAGACGGTTGCGAGCCCAACATAAAGCATGGGAAGATGCATGAGACGACCGATTCGTTGGGCGCGCGCGCTGGGCGCAGCGTTGACCCTCTGGCTTGTGACAGGACAGTCGGCGCCAGTGCGTGCTCAGGCGCAGGCCCAAGAGATTCAATTGCCCTCTGGCTTTGTGGTCGAGACCGTCGCCAGCCGTCTTGACGCGCCGACCGCCGTTGCCTTTGCGCCCGATGGCCGCATTTATGTGACGCTCAAGGCTGGGGTGGTGCGCGTGATCCACCACGGGCAGTTGCAGCGTGAAAATGTGCTCGACCTGAGCAGCCAGGTCAACCAAATGTACAATCGTGGCCTGGTCGGGGTTGCTGTGCATCCCGCCTTTCCACAGACGCCCTATCTCTACTTTGCCTATGTCTATGAACCCCCGGAAGCCAGGGCGCACAAACCGGGGGGCGCACGCACGTCGCGCGTGGTGCGCATCGCGGTCGATCCGGACAACCTGAACCGCGCCTTGCCCGACACCCTGGTGACGATCTTGGGCGCCAACGGCGGCTTCGAGCAGATTGGAAACCCTGACCAGTCGGACCGCGAGCCGCTCTCGTGTCAGGAGGAAGATGGCCGCGCGGCGCAGGATTGCATCCCGGTTGAAGGGACGGCGCATCAGGCCAACATGCTGCGCTTTGGCCGCGACGGGGCGCTCTATGTGGGCGTTGGCGACGGTGGCGAATATGATGAGGCAGGTTTGCGCGCCCAAGATCTCGACAGCCTGTCGGGCAAGATGTTACGCATCAATCCATTGACTGGCAATGGCTATCCCAATAACCCCTTCTTCAATGGGCAGCCCAGCAGCAACCGGGCCAAGGTCTACACGCTGGGCTTGCGTAACCCGTTCCGCTTTGCGTTCCACCCGACGGCGGGCGAATTGATCATTGGCGATGTGGGCCAGGCTCAGTGGGAAGAGGTGAATCGGGGCCGCGCTGGCGCCAATTTTGGGTGGCCCTGTTTTGAAGGACCTGACCCGGGCGCGCAAGCCCCCCCTTGCGATCGACTCCGCCGCACGCCCAATCGGGCGATCTTCCCCGTGCATGCCTATCCGCACACCGAGGGCCGGGTGGCCATTGTGGGCGGTGATGTGTATACCGGCTCGGCTTACCCCGCAGACTTTCGCAACCGGTATTTCTTTGGTGATTACAACGCCGGCGCCGTCTGGATGTTGCCCCTGACCGGCCCACCGGCCGCGCAGGAATTTGCCCGCGGTTTTTCTGGCCTGGTGCAGATAACGCTCGGCCCCGATGGCCATCTCTACCTGCTCTCCATCCGCCACGGAACCCTCTATCGCATCCGCTACACGGGCGACCCAGGCCCGTAGAGAAGAGGGGCCAGCTTACTTCACCAATAGCGGGATGGGCCGGAAAACCCGGTTCATCCCGCTTTGTTATCCCCTTACAACACCCCATCCATAGTTGGCTTACATTCAACCTTGCAAGATTGGTGGCTCCATCGGCTCATCTCTCGGCGCGTCTCCAGCGAGAAAGGGGCTGACCAGGAGAATCATACATGGGTCAAAATATAGAAGCACATGATTATTGGCGTCAGCATCTTGCAAGCCACCACAAAAGAGTCCCATGCTATAGTCTAGAACAGCAGGGCGATTGTTCAGAAATGCACAATTAGTTTGTAATGATCACAACTGCAAGGTGTGCTGTCCATCTGCAAGTGGACTTGTAATGTACATAGTGAGGGAAAGCCATGTCTCGAAAGTTAATGTTTCTACTCATCTGTATCGCCCTGGCCGCGGGTTGGTTGGCAGTGCAGCCGGCCAATGTCAGCGCCGAGGGGCAGCCGTCCGAAGGGAATGTCTGCGCCGTTGACTGCTACGAGGTTCAGCTTGTCAGCTTTGTTGAGAACGGCAACGGCACAACGACGCTCAAATGGAAGATTACCGTAAACTGCGACCGCGGGCTAAGCCATGTCTCGTTTGCCTTGCCCAATGGCATCGTGGCGCTCGCCCCCCAACACAAGGCGATCTACACAGCGCCGAGCGGCCGGCAGTATGAAGTCGAGAACCCAACCAACAATCCGTTCTATAGCATCAAGTTCAATGCCATCGGCAATGGTATCAAAAATGGGCAGAGTGAGATCTTCACCTATACTATCCCCGGGACGTTTGACCCCAGCGCCGTTATGCAGGTGGAGATGAAGGCTGGAACGAATCAGAAGACGTTGACGTTCTCACCGGAGGATTGCCAGCCAACACCCCCAACCGCGACCCCGACGAACACGCCGACGGCGACCGATACGCCCGTCCCGCCGACGAACACGCCGACGGCGACCAATACGCCCGTCCCGCCGACCAACACGCCGACGGCGACCAATACGCCCGTCCCGCCGACGAACACGCCGACGGCGACCGATACGCCCGTCCCGCCGACGAACACGCCGACGGCGACCAATACGCCCGCGCCGTCACTCAACTTGACCTTTATCTGTTCATATGTTGGTGACAACTTCTTGATGTGGCGCGTCGCAAACCCCAACGCCTTCCCCGTGGACTTCACGTGGGATGTGTATGGGGAGGCCGAAGCGGGCAGTGGCAGTGTGCTGGCCGACGATGCGGTCTACTTCTATACCAGTACGGGGTCGAAGACAGTTCGCCTTTTTGTGGGGGGCAATCTGGTCGACACCAAGGCGAGCGGCGAGGCGTGCAAGGTGGACCTGTCCCTAAGCTATAGTTGCGACGACGAGGGCAACCAAGTGTGGACTGTCTTCAACGGCAACGACTTCGACCAGCCGTTTGGCTGGTATGTGAGCGGTTCCAATCAGAGCGGCAACGGCTCCGCCCCGGCCATGTCCACCGCCAGCTTTACAACCAGCAACGGCGCGCACACGGTCGTGGTTGAGTCGGTTCATGCGCCCCATGCCGCCCGACAGGTAAACGCGTCTGCAGAAGTCTGCGCCGCGCCGGAAGAGCCGACGGCGACGCCAACCGATACCCCTGAGGATCCGACGGCCACGCCGACCAATACGCCTGAATCGCCGACGACGACACCGACAAACACGCCCGAGCCGCCCACGAACACGCCAACGGCGACGCCGACCCCCGAACGTGAGGACCACGACCAGGAGGTTTCGACGCCTACCCCCACGCCGCCTACCCCCACGCCGCCTACCCCCACGCCGTCGACCCCAGAGCCCGCCGCCATCGGCGACCGTGTCTGGCTCGATCGCAACGCCAACGGCGTGCAGGAGGAAGGCGAACCGGGCGTTGCTGGTATCGGTGTCACACTCCTCGATGGCAACGGGGCAGTGGTGGCAGTGACCACAACCGATGAGGATGGGCTTTATGGCTTCGAGGGCTTGACGCCGGGTGACTACGCTGTACAGTTCATGCCGCCAGCCGGTTATCGATTCAGCCCGCGCAACCAGGGGGGCGACAGCGCCGGCGACAGCGACGCCGACCCGCAAACCGGCGCCACGGTGGTGACGACGCTCTACGCCGGTGAGATCGATCTCACGTGGGACGCAGGCATCTATCAGCCTGCCGCCATCGGCGACCTTGTCTGGGAAGATGCCAATGCCAACGGTACGCAGGATGCCGGCGAGGCGCCGGTAGCCGGTGTCATGGTGCAACTCTATGCCACCAACCATGCGTTGGTTGGCGAGCTGGAGACCAATCAGGAGGGGCGCTATGGCTTTACGGAGTTGACGCCGGGAAGCTATTATCTGGTCTTCGCGCCCAGTTCGCTGCCCAACGACTACCGCTTTACCGAACCAAACCAGGGCAGCGACCCTGCGGCGGATTCAGACGCCGACCCAGTGACCGGCCGAACTGCCGTTGTGACGCTTCTCTCCGGCCAGGTGGACCTGACGTGGGATGCAGGCTTGCTCAAGAGCGTTGGGGGCAATACGCCCACCAACCTGGATGAGACAGACGAGCCGATCGATGGGGCGGCGCCGCAGCCAGTGCTCTGGCTGCCCATTGTCAGGAGGTAACGGCATCATCGGCCATGGGCTTTGGAGATAGCCCCTGACTGGCCGATAGGTTGAAATGGAACGGGCCACCGGCGACGAAGAGCCGGTGGCCCGTTGAACCGTATCATTTAGATTGGCTATTTTTTGTGACAAATAGAAAGAAAACTCGCCATATATTTGGCAAATTGGGGGATTGACACACGGCGATTGATGTGATAGACTACGCCCTGGCAGTAATTATGAGTGTATGTATGTTGTTTGTTGTATCAAAATTCTCGTATTCACGTCGGCGGTATTTGTTTGGGGCTGGTGTTTAGCATGGAGCGCATGATGCAGAAGAGGATCCAAAATCAGCAGGGCAGCGGAGTGGTGTATTCAGCTGCGTTTGCGATGGTTTCCAAGCTAAATATCCCTGTGTTGCCGAGGGTGTGGAGGCGCGAGTTGGTCTCGTGATGTACTCCAACCCATGTATCAATGTTTCTGAATTGATACGTAACGACAACGCAGGCGCAATGCCTGCGTTTTTTGTTGCCTCGAATCGGCGAAGGGAGGATGTGATGCGCGGAAATGGAGCAGAATCTATGAGAATTATAGTTCTGCGTGCTGGGCAATTTTCATGTGATATTGGCAATTTTGATTGGCGGCCCCTTGCGCCCTTCGGTCGCGCGCGCTCTATCGGCGACGCTGCATCGGCCTGTGGGGACGCCAATTGCGGCTTGACAACTCTATTCGGTCTCTCGCCATTGGCTTCGGCGACAAGGTGAACCATCGCTGTACTTGTCCATATGCCAGGGCGGGCCAGGTGGCCCGCTTTTTTGTTGCCCAGCGAGCTTGGCTCCAGGCGCATGGGGGATCTGTCAGCAATATATAGGAGTGAACCCGTGTTGTACAACGTTCAATTCCAACAGAAATTCTCGTTTTCGGCGCAGCGGGAAGCCAGCGAACGCTTCCGGCAACTTCATGAGAAAGCTGCGCGTCGGAAGCTTTGGTCAAGATTGGCCGGTCGCCATTCGGCGTTGTTGCATCTCAGCGACGTGCCAGGTCACCATCTGTTGATGGCGCGGCCCAATGCCGGCGTACAACAAGTTCGCATCGACCAGATCCGTGGCAGCGAAGGGCGCGCCGATGACTTTGATGGCGACTTTCGACCGTTGAATGGTCATCAGAAGGAGCGCTGGGTCAGCATCGCCGTGGCGCGCAGCCAGGATGTGCCGTTGCCGCCGGTGAATCTCGTGCAGGTGGGGGACCACTATTATGTGCGCGATGGGCATCATCGCATTTCGGTGGCCAAAGCGGAAGGCCAGGTCGAGATCGACGCCGAGGTGATGGTGTGGCAGGGGACGAATCCGGCCGAAGCGCAGCAAACATCTGCCGGCTGTGCAGATACCGCCCCGTTGCTCGACCTGAGCCGTATTGGCGTCATGGGGCAGCCTGCCGGGGTCTGGATGGCGCCGGTAAGTGGATAACAATGTCAGCAACATATGGCTGAAATCACAAAGAAAGGACTAGGGTCATGTCTTCGTATCTGCACCACAACATCCAGTTTGAACTGGCGAAACAGCAACACGACGAACGTCTTGCAGAGGCAGCAGAGGCGCGGCTGGTCGCATCACTTCAGGCTTCATCAGTTGCCGGCCACACACACCAACGCGCATGGGCGCGCATTCTCATGGCAATCGTAAGCTTGCGGCTGGGAACGCACACGCAGGCCACAGCGTAAAATAGGCGCCTCCGCCGGCTTGGAGATTTGCGGCGCGCGCGTGATAATAAACATATGCGCCCGTTCTGGGGTGGCGAGTTTCCACCCGTTGGTATGTTGTGATCCAGCGACCTCACCGGTTCGGGCAACCACAAATCGGTTGCTCGAACCGGATCTGCCCTCGGATTGATCGTTGCGCCCACAGGCGCATTATACGTCCTCAGGTCTCATTCGTCTGTTGCCCGTTTTTTGGAGCTGCTGATGGGAACTGTTCTCTTGCTCAACGCCAGCTATGAGCCACTCGCTGTAATCCCGGCGCGACGGGCTCTCTCCCTCTTGCACCGTGACCGCGTGGACCCGGCCACCGATGACCGCGTCACCGTGGCCAGCCCCAGCCGTGGGCTGGCGATTCCGTCTGTGTTGCGGTTGCGGCGCTATGCGCGCGTGCCGCAGCGTGGGGTCCGGTGGAGTCGCCAGGGCGTCATGCGCCGCGATGGCTACAATTGCATCTACTGCGGCATCCGCGCCGGCGAGCAGCGCGGCGGGCGTATTATCCGCCGCGAGGACTTCACCATCGACCACCTGATCCCGCGCAGCCGGGGCGGGAAGAACACCTGGGGTAATACAGCCTGCGCCTGCCCCACCTGCAATCAGCGCAAGGGCGACCGCACACCCCACGAGGCCGGCATGACCCTCCGTTGGGAGCCCAAAACCCCGCGTGTTGACTACCTGGTGGCGTCGGGCGCAACGCCCACGGCGTGGAAGGTCTATCTGGAGATTTGAGGGATGTACAAACTGATCAACAACATTCCCGTTTGGGGGGAGCCGCTGGAAGACGCCGTGCGCCAGGCCGAGGTCTGCGCCCGTCGCGCCGAGGCCTTTGCACTCATGGCGGATCATCATATTGGCTACGCTATGCCCATCGGCGGCGTTGCGGCGTACGCCGACTATGTAAGCCCGTCGGGCGTTGGGTTTGACATTTCATGCGGCAATAAGGCTGTGCTACTCGACGCCGACGCGACGGATGTGCGCGCCAACATCAAAACCATCATGGACGACATCTGGCAGACGATCTCGTTTGGGATTGGGCGCAAGAACGCCGAGCCGGTCGACCATGACCTGTTCGACCATGACCCGGCGTGGGCGATCCCAGTCGTCAAGAAATTGAAGGGGCTGGCCCGCGAGCAGTTGGGCACCGTCGGGTCGGGCAATCACTACGTCGACCTCTTTATCGATGAGCAGGAACGGGTCTGGTGTGGCGTTCACTTTGGCTCGCGCGGCTTTGGCCATCACCTGGCCGACCACTACATCAAGGCGGGGGGCGGCAAAGATGGCATGAACGTGGAGCCGGTCTTGCTCCACATTGACTCGGCGCTGGGGCAGGAGTATATCGCCGCCATGAAACTGGCCGGGCGCTATGCCTACGCCGGCCGTGATTGGGTCTGCCGCAAGGTTGCCGACCTGCTGGGCGCTCGCATCGTCGACGAGGTGCACAACCACCACAATTTCGCCTGGCGCGAGACGCACGGTGGCCGGGAACTGTGGGTGGTGCGCAAGGGCGCCACGCCCGCCTTCCCCGGCCAACGCAGCTTTGTGGGTGGCACCATGGCCGAACCGGCAGTGATCCTCGAGGGCATCGACAGCGATGAGAGCCGCATGGCGCTCTACTCCACCGTACACGGCGCCGGGCGCGTCATGTCGCGCACGCGGGCCGCGGGCAAGCGCCGCTGGAAGAAGGGGCGCCCTGTCACGGTCACCGAGGGCGAAGTCAGCCGCAAGATGATGATGAACTGGGTGCGCCAGGCTGGGGTGGAACTGCGCGGCGCCGGCGTCGATGAATCGCCCCACTGCTACAAGCGGCTGGAAGAGGTGCTCGAATACCACAAGGAGACAGTGCGCATCCTCCACAAGTTGACCCCGATTGGCGTGGCCATGGCTGGGGAGAATGAACGCGATCCATATAAGGATTGAGGGTTCACGAGGCCAGGCGCCATGAACATGGCGACGTACAGCAGGAACACAGAGCACTCAGAGGGTTTGACCCATAGAATAAACCAATACTTATAGAGATCACCCATAAAAGTCGCACATTCACTCTCGTGTGCAACAGCGTGTATTTGTGCGACTTTTATATGGTTTGTCTATTACTTCTCGGTGTCCTGGTATGATGGATGCACAGCGCTGAACTCTGTGCACTCTCTGCGCCCTGGTATAGCGGATACACAGCGCCGAACTCTTTGTATCCGCGTGTTACGCTGTTCCGTACAATTTTCAGAATAGGAAAGATGCAATGCAACGGTTTCGGGATCAGGTGGCGATTGTAACCGGAGCGGCGCACGGGATTGGCCGGGCGACCGCGCATAGGCTGGCCGACGAGGGCGCGGCGGTGGTGCTGGCCGACATCGACTTCGACGACGCCGACCGCCAGGCGCGCGCCATTGTCGAAGCAGGGGGCAGGGCTATCGCCGCGTCAGTGGATGTCACCGACCGCGGCCAGGTGGAGGCGATGCTTGCCCTGGCGCTCGAGCGCTACGATCGCGTCGATGTTCTGTGTAACATTGCCGGGGTGGCGTTTGTTGAACATTTTCTTGAGGCCACCGATGAAAAGTGGCAAAAGAGCCTCGACATCAACCTGACCGGCGTCTTTCTCTGTGCACAGGTGGTGGCGCGCCACATGGTGGAGGCGCGCATCGAGGGGCGCATCGTCAACCTGGCCTCGACCAACGGGTTGGTGGGCGAGGCGGAACTGGCCGCCTACAACGCCGCCAAATTTGGCGTGGTTGGGCTAACCATGACCATGGCCATCGACCTGGCCCCGTACAAGATTCGCGTCAACAGCGTCTGCCCCGGCCTGATCAAGACGCGCCTCACCGAGTCCGCCCGCATGAACCCGCAGTGGGCCGCCGATTACCTGAAGAAGATCCCGCTCAATCGCTTTGGCGAACCCGAAGAAGTGGCCGCTGCCGCGGCCTACCTGGCCTCCACAGATTCCGGCTTTATCACCGGCCACCAACTGGTCATCGACGGTGGCCAGTTGACCTTTTGACAGCCGTAGCGCAGGTGACAGTCACTTTCAAAAGTGACTGTCACCTTGCTGAAACCCGGATCGATTGGAAACGGAGCTACGAATGAGCAAAGTCCTCATCGCCTGCCGCATGACATGGTTGATACTCGCTCTGCTCCTCACTACAGCTTGTCGTCCGGACGATCTCTGGATCGAGCAGATCGCCATCCCGCCCGCGGCTGAACTACGCTTTGATGCTGATTGGCAACGGCGATGCTACTATGCCGCCTGGCCTGTTGCCTTGCCGGCAGACGAATCGGCGCCCTCCCCGTTTTTCCCTCCTGAATGGCGTCTGCGGCTCGACGACCCGGCCTTTCAAGCGTATGTCGAAGCCCTGCTCCTTGCCCTCTGTGCGCCAACGCAACCCTATCGGGCCACAATGACCATCTGGGTTGATTCAGCGCCAAGGGCTATGACCTATGTCATTGAGGTCGAATCGGCACAACACTATTCGGTGGAAGCTCCCAGCGGCCCTACCTGTATGCATGAAGGAGGCCAGGCGTATATGATCGCCGATGGGCAATGGCAGGAAATGAAATCCCTGGACACGATGGCCTGTGACAACCCGCTCCAGGCTCTCTTTCTACCCTTGTTGCCGCGAGGGCCACAAATGCCCACGCGCCAGGGTCGGTTTGTGGCTGCCCAGCAAGAAACGACCGTGCGGGGGCGAATGCATATTTACACCTTGGAGTTCACGACGGTGAGCTATCCGATCACCGAGACGATCACCGAGCCTGCTGAGCGCATCGTCTACCAGGTCTGGGTCGACGCCGAGGCAGGGCGGCCCACGCGCATCGTCAACACCATGCAAGCCGGCGCAATTGCGCCATTTGTCATCGAATTGGATTTTGAGATCACGCCGTTTCTTTCCTTGCCGGCGCGGCCCACCGCAAGTGAACAGAGTGAGTAAGGCGTCGGCCATCAGTGCTTTTGTCAACAACCCAGTTGTTTGACGATTGGCGCCTATCCCACCTGTCAGTTTGAAAAGTCACTTTGTTAAAGTTTCATTTGGCTACATAGCGATGACATCCTCCCACATAGCGGTCTTGCGGCTGCACAACCAACAGATCGCCCGATCGCGCTTTCAGCAGCCGCACGAGCTATTGGCCTGGCTCGGCGCCGCGCAGGGGCAAGACTACAGCGGCGCGCTCTGGGCCCTCGGCCTGCGCTTGCCCGGCAGCACCGAAGCCCAGATCGAACAGGCGCTGCTCGACAGAATCATCGTGCGTACCTGGGCTTTGCGGGGCACGCTCCACATGGTCGCCGCAGATGACTTGCGCTGGCTGCTCGAATTGCTTGCGCCGCGTGTGTTGGCCGGCGCTGCCCGGCGCTTTCAGCAACTGGGGCTGGACGAACCGACACTGGCGCGCAGCAACCGGCTGATCGCCGACGCTCTGTCCGATGGTCAGCCCCACAGCCGCACCGAACTCTTTGCGTGGCTCGACGCCAACGGGGTGAGCACGCAGGGCCAGCGTGGCTACTACATGTTGATCCGCGCCTCGTGGGATGGGCTGATCGCACAGGGGGTGGCGGTGCGCAATGCCCCCACCTTTTGGGCGCTGGACGGCTCACTGCCGGCGGGGAAATCGCGCACCCGCGACGAAGCGCTGGCCGAATTGGCCGGCCGCTACTTTATCAGCCACGGCCCGGCCACACTGAAGGATTTTGTCTGGTGGTCCGGCTTGACGACCGGGGATGCCCGATTGGGGTTGGAAGGGGTAAAGGCAGAGCTGGCCCAAGAAACTTTCGATGACCAAATATACTGGTTTGCAGCCGATCTTGCCGCACCGCCTGATGCAGACGGAATGATCTATCTTTTGCCCGGTTTTGACGAATATCTGCTTGGCTATAGGGACCGTCGCGGCGTGCTCGACCCCCAGTTCGCCAGCCGCATCGCGCCCGGCGGCAACGGCGTCTTCTACCCAACCATCGTCAGCAACGGGCAGGTTGTCGGCGTGTGGAAGCGCACGCTCATGAAGAGCCGCGTGCTGGTGAGCGCCGAGCCGTTCACCAGTCTGACCCCTGCCGAAGCGGAAGCGTTCGCCATCGCCGCCCAGCGTTTTGGCGATTATTTGGGGTTGCCAACCACGCTCGTGTAGATTAGCGCCCAATGTTTGGGGTAGCGTCTTGCGCCCTGGAGGAGTTCAACCCCCAGGGCGCCTGCGCGTGGAAAGCCTGACCCAACGATGCGCGATTATGGTACGCGCAGCTCGAACGAATAGGTTCCTGTGCCCGCATCCCGGTCGTCGCCCACGGTGATGGTATAGACACCGGCCTGCGCCAGCGTGTACTCGCCAGGGTCGGCGCCGCCGCAGCAGTTGAGGATGCGGTTGAAGAGCACCTCGCCATCGGGCGCCTCCAACTTCCAGTTGACTTGCACAAGCGCTGGCGGCACACCGGAGAGCGCAAAGTAGACCTGCTGCCCGGCAGTCGCGCTGAAGGTGTAGATATCCTTCACCCCCGGCGACTCGATGTGGCCCGCGCCCGGCCCTGGAACACCATCAGAGATGGTGTCACCGACGGCGATACCAAACGTATCCGGCGGCGGCACATTCCACAGCGTAAAGCCATAGGTTCCGGTGCTGGCGTCGCGGTCATCGCCCACGGTGATGGTGTAGACGCCGCCGGCCTCCAGCGTGTAGACGCCAGGATCGGCGCCGCCACAGCAATTGAGGATGCGGTCGAAGAGCACTGCGCCGTCGGGCGCCTCCAACTTCCAGTTGACCGAGGCCAGCGCTGGGTCAACGCCAAAGAGGTCAAAGTAGACCTGCTGCCCGGCGGTGGCGCTGAAGGTGTAGATATCCTTCACCCCGGGCGACTCGATGTTGCCCGCGCCCG
>JAHDWG010000021.1:0-5087 GCA_023384495.1 Caldilineaceae bacterium | reverse complement strand
GCGCTGAAGGTGTAGATATCCTTCACCCCGGGCGACTCGATGTTGCCCGCGCCCGGCCCTGGAACACCATCAGAGATGGTGTCGCCGACGGCGATGCCAAACGTATCCGGCGGCGGCACGTTCCACAGCGTAAAGCCATAGGCCCCCGTGCCGGGATCGTTGCTCTCTCCCACCCGGATGGTGTAAACACCAGTCTCGGGCAACGTATAGACGCCGGGGTCGACACCGCCGCAGCAATTGAAGATGCGGTCGAAGAGCACCTGGCCGCCAGGCGCCATCAGCTTCCAGCGCACCAGGGCCAGCGCCGGGTCCACCCCAAACACATCAAAGAAGACTTGTTGCCCAGCGGCGGCGCTAAAGGTGTAAATGTCCACCCCACCGGGCGCTTCGATATTGCCTGCGCCTGGGCCGGGAACGCCATCGGTGATCGTGTCGCCGATCTGGATGGCATAGAGGTTGCCCTGTGCATCGGTAAAGTCAAAGCTCATGTAGACGCTCTGGTTGAGGGCAGGCCCAACTCCCTCGTAGGTGACCGAGGCCCCGGTGAGCCGGTCGGTGGCCACGGCGCGGAATGGCTCGTCGGCCGGAATCAGCGGGATGAAGAAATAGCCGCCCGGGTCGGTGGCGCCGGTGAAGGGGGTAAGCGATGCGCCGCTACCCGCCTGGGGAAAGACGCGCACGACATAGCGCCCATTCTCGAATTGGGTGAGGCCGGCGCTCTGCACAAAACCGCCGCCACCCCCTGCCGCGTTGCCGCAGCCATTGCCACCGGGTGGCGGAGCAGCGCCCATGCCGGTTGTGCCGGGGCCAGACGCCGCTGGCGCTGGCGCACAGGCCGGCGGCGGGTCGCGGGGGCACTCGGGCGCTTCGGCCACGAGGAAAGCATCAATCGCGCCCGCGGCCGCAAACGCTGCCGCACAGTAGGCCGCCCCCGCCCCCGTAAGCCCCAACGCACAGCCCAGCGAGCCTGAAATGACCGCCAGCGCTGTGATGAGATTGAGCAGGTTTTTCTGGCTTGACGTGAGACATTGCAGCGCGCTCATGTTCACCGCGCCCGCCGCCAATTCGGCCATAACGCCCGAACCCTCGATCAGCGTGGCGAACTCGGTCACCATTTGCTGGGATGCGGGAGAGGGGTCGGCGGCCAGCGTTGCAAAGTGCGTCTGCATGTCGTTCAGGCGGGCGACAAGGCGCGTGCGCTGCTCTGTCTGCGCCGGCGTTAGGTCCGACAGGGCTTGGACTGCCGCCAGGCTTTGCGCAAAGAAATTCTCGACGATGGCAGTGGCCGGTTGCGACAGAGCCGGCGCCGCGGTAATCGAGACATCAAAGGGTCCCGCCGTTTCACCCGTGCTCTGGTTTTTGAGCGTCAAGGTGGCGGCGCCGGCGGGCAAGGCGGGCAGCAAGACATGGAAGCTCTGGCCGCCGCCGGTCTCCTCTACAATGCCAGGGACAGTCAGCGCGGCGCCGTTGACTTCAGAGCGGAAGATGGCCAGGTTGCCAACGCTGGAGAGCGGGTTGAAGCCGGCGCCCTCGATGGTCAGCATGGCGCCCGGTGGGCCTTGGAGTGGGCCGGCCCCAGCCGCGCTGACAGCGCCGGTGGGCGTCGTCACCCGCAGTTGATTGATTACAATGCCACTCACCGCCGACGAAACGATCACGCCATTGGGCGCCACTTCAGCGCCGTTGACCACCACCAACTCGCCCACCCCATCGCCGTCGGCGTCGGGCAGGATGCGATAGGTGACGACCGCTTGCCCCGGCTGGATGCGGTTGCCAAACCCGACCGAGCTGACCCCCAGCGGCCGGACGATAGGCCCAGTCGTCTGCACGTCAATCGCCCCCAAAAAGGTGACGCCCAGCCCATCCCAGTCGATGCCGGCGTCGGCGGTCACCTGCTCCTGCGACTTGTCGGCCACAGCAATCGTGGTCGTCTGCGTCACGGCGCCGGGCGGCACGATGATGGTGTTGCCGGATGCCGTGCCCAGCGTGGCGCCGCTGGCGCCCACCCCGGCGCTGGCCGGCGGCTGCGGCGCCACTGTCACGTTGACCGTGCGCGTGGCCGTCTCACCGGTGGGGCCGGTAGCCCGGGCGGACAAGGTCAGTGGGCCGGCGGGCAGTTGGCTGGCGTCAATGTAGACTTTGAAGCCGTCCGCCGGCGTATCATCGACGCCCAACTCCACGTTGCCGGCGCGAAAGGCGACGCTGCGCACCGTGCGCGGGTCAATCGGCTGCACGGCAAAGATCGATGTGCCGCTGATGGAGAGGCCATTGGCCGGGCTGCTGATGGTGAACTGAGGCGGACCCGGCGGGACGCCAATCAGCGGCAAAAAGACCGGATCATCGGCTTGTGCGGCCTGGGCGTGCGCCGCAGGAGGGCGTGGCAACGCCGAGGCGGGCAAAAGTGCAGCGACCACGAGGATGGTCAACCACCGATATAACAAGGATTTCATGGGTTCACTCCTTCGTCAGCTTTGCTCACCAGCCGAACATGGGCAGCTTTGGGTTCTCAAAAATCCTACTTCCCGACTGAACGGCGACCATAAACCGCACCTACGTTCTTTGGGAGCTTACTCTTATATGTATATGGACCCTAAGCGTTTGATGGGGGGGCGTGGCGTGTCGTATGGATGAGCCATTCTCTGATGCCATTATCGTTGTTGCGCCTCAACGGGTGGGGTGGATGCGTCAATGGAGCGCAGGAATGAGGATACCACAATAACCTGCTCATCTGAAAGCCCGTTCCCGGCGCCGTGTGGGTCGGGGTGACCGGACGCAAGCAGCGCTTCCAGCGTCGGCATCGAACCGTCGTGCAAATAGGGCGCGGTCAGGCCGACGCCCAGCAGTGACGGTACGTCAAAGCCCGTCTCCCCGCGCACGTCGAGTGGATTGAGCGTGCCCACCTCGCGCAAGACCGCATCCACCATGCCGTTGCCGTCGGGGTCGAGCGAACCGGGCGGGCCAGGCAGCGCGCTGATCGTCCAGTTTGGGCCACCGTGACACGTCGCGCAGCCCGCCTCCGCAAAGAGACGCCGCCCTTCCGCCATATCGGGCCCGGGCGGCGGCGCAACTGGCGACCTCACCCCGCGCGCCATGAACGCGGCCAACGCATCCAAATCAGCGGAGCGCCCGGCGTTGGGCGCGCCTAAGAGCGGCGGGTCGGCGCCGGGCGCCAGGCCCAGCCCGTGTTGGATGGTGTGGATCGTATCCTCCACATCGTGCGGTTCGTCCAGCGCGGCGGACCAGTGCCAGGGCAGCGTGTTGACCGCGTTCCAAAGCGGGGGCGTCTGGCGCGGGCCATCGGGGAAGCGCCAGGTCACCCCGTCGGTTCCGCCATCAGGGTGGCAACTGGCGCACGAGATCCATGACCCGCGCGAGAGTCGCGGGTCGAAGGCGTTGTGGAAGAGGATCTTGCCGCGCAGGACGTCGGCATCTAGCGTTTCCCCTGTGGTGACAATTTCGCCCTCTACGGCCAAATTGACCAGGTCGAGGACAGTCACCGAGCGGGAGAGGTAGTTCATCACGTATCCCCGGCGGCCATCGGTTGAGAGGGCCAGCCCGCGAGGGTTTTTGCCCACGGGCAAGAATTTTGCCAAACGGGGCTGTTGCGGGGCGCGGATATCGATGACCTCCACCAGGTCGCTGCCGGCCAGCACCACATAGAGCGTCTCCCCATCCCAAGCGGGGATGGCGGCGACCGGGTTGTTGACCGGCGAGCCAAAAATTGTCTCGTCGTTGAGCGGCAGATAGCCAGACCGATCTTCGGTGTGGGTGGTTGTGTCCACTACCGCCACGGCGGCAAAGACGGTGGTGGTGAGGCCCAGGGGCAGCGCGGGCGCCGAACGCACATGGGGGATCCACGCCCGGCTGCCCAGGGCTGCGACCCCGGTCAGTAAATTGGGAAAGCCTCGTGCATCGGGTTGCAACGCAATTTCGCTGGCCACGGCGCGCGTTGTGGGGTCGATCACCGTAAGCAGACCGATGCGCCCGTCATTGGTGGCTTCGGCGCCGCCGGGCCGGGGCTGGGCTAGCAGGTGGGTGACATAGATCTGCTCTCGTCCCTCGTGCTCTCCCATTGCCAGGGCGTAGGGGAGCGGCGCCACCGCAACCTGCGCGGTTACGGTCAAGCGCGCCGTGTCGACCACAGCCACACTGTTGGCCGCCGTCACCGTGACAAAGGCGCGATCCCCATTAGGGCTGAGGACCATCCCGCCCGGCTCTGGCCCCACAGGCGCGGTGGCGCGGGCGCGGCGCGTCTCGGTGTCAATGAGGGTCACCGTTCCGTCGCCGCGGTTGAGCACGTAGACCGAATCGCCGCTGGGTGAGACGACCACCGCCCACGGCTCGCGCCCGGTGGCGATCTCATCGACCTTGACCAGCGCCGTGGTGTCGAGCACCGATACTGTGCCCGCATCGGGGTTGACCACCCAGAGCCGGTCGCCGCCGGGCGCAAGGGCCAGCGACGCGCTCCACGCCGGGCGCGGCTCACGCGGCTGAGTGAGCGGCTGAAAGACCAGCGGCAAATAGAGTGACGCTGGTTGTATGCCGTCCGCCCGCCCGTGTAAAGGGGTGAACAGCAGTAGACAGACGAGGCAAAGGAGCCAGCAGTGCGTACGTCGCATCATCAAAATCGGATCGAGCCAAGGGGGGACCAGTGCGTCCGCGTTCAGCCAGCCGCCCGTGACCGCCCACGCTCGCGCGGCGTCGTGGGGTAGCTGACCGGGTCGATGAGCGCTTCGATGAGGCAGGGCCGTCCCGTGGCCAGCGCCTGGGCGAGCGCGGCGGCGCATTCGGCCTCGCTCGCGACGCGCACGGCGTCAAGCCCATACGCGGCCGCGATCTGCAAAAAATCGGGATTGGCAAATTCGGTGCCATACGTGGCCTTGCCCGCCCGCGTCTGCGCCGAGCGAATCAGATCGAGCGCGCTGTCATTACAGACAATGACCACCATCGGCGTTTCCAACTCATTGAGCAACCCCAACTCGCCCACGGCCATGCCAAAGCCAGCGTCACCCGTCAGCGCCACGGTGGCCGCGCCGTCGAGCGCCAGGCTGGCCGCAATCGCCGCGGGGATGGCGTAGCCCATGCAC
>JAHDWG010000574.1 GCA_023384495.1 Caldilineaceae bacterium | reverse complement strand
CGCCCCGGCACTTTTCTGGTTCAAACGAGCAGCACGGGAAGCCTTCGGCGAACTGACGACCGTGAGGGCGCCGTGGCGGAGACCTGCCGACAGGACCCCGCCCCTACGTGCCGTGAGCTTTCGGCAAGAATGCGTGACTCGCTGCAGCGATAGAGCGTAGCGTGGGGTATGCCCCATCAGGTCACAACGATCCCCGAAGAGTTACTGGAATTCAGCAAGCAATTAGAACAGTGGCGAAGCGTGCACCCGTCGCGCTCACGGCTGCCGGAGTCCATCTGGGTGACAGCAGTGGAGATGGCGCAACGGTATGGACTGCACCGTGTGGCGAAGGCGCTGCGTCTGGACTACATGCGGCTGAAGAAGCGCATGCCGGGAGCAGTGCCGCAGGCCGGACCGCCGCCTGCGTTTCTGGAATTGCTGGGACCGGCCGCGGCTGGGCCAGCCGAGTGCGTGGTGGAATGGGAATCGGCTCGCGGCCGTATGCGCGTGGCGATGAAAGGCGTCACTCCGGATTGGGCCGGCCTACTGCGCGCCTGGCGGGAAAGTTGAGCCATGATCCAAATCACACCGCAGATGCGCATCCTGGTGGCGGTGGAGGCCGTGGACGGACGAAAAGGCATGGACTCGCTGGCGCAACTGTGCCGGGAGAAGTTAAATGCTGATCCGTTCTCCGGCTGCCTATTCCTGTTCCGCAGCCGGAGTGCAAGCTCGCTGAAAATCCTGGTCTATGACGGGCAAGGATTCTGGCTGGCGCAGAAGCGGCTGTCGAAAGGACGCTTTCCCTGGTGGCCGGAAGGAGGCGCGGCGCAACCTCTACAAGCGCATCAGGCACAGTTGCTGATGGCCGCGGGTAATCCCGCAACGTGTGCCGCGCCAGTGTGGAAGAAAGTGAGTTAAGCCGAAACAAAGGGCTTGCGTTCCGATTGGCTTGGCCGCATACTACGGCTATGCGATACCGGGGCCGCGAGGTCAATCGAGCCGAGATCGATGGCATCCGGCGGATGATTGCCGAGCATCCGGGAGTGAGCCGCTGGAAGTTCTCGCGCCAGCTATGCGAGCTGTGGCAGTGGAAGCAGCCCAACGGCGCGCTGCGCGATATGGTGTGCCGCGGCCTGTTACTGGCGCTGGAGCGCGCGGGCGAAATCCAGTTGCCGCCGGTGCGGCGCAGCGTGCGCAACTATCTGGCCGATCGGGGCGCCCTGCGGGCGCGCCCCCGGCTCGTACTGCCCGACATGCAGCCGGTGTGCGGCGCGGTGCGCGATCTGCGGTCTGCGATCGAGTTCCATCAGGTACGGCGCACGCCGCAAGAGGCGCTTTTCAACAGTCTGCTGGAGCAGTATCACTATCTCGGCTACCAGCAGCCGGTGGGCGAGCAGCTCAAATATCTGGTCACCATCCGCGGTCAGGCGGTCGCCTGCCTGGCGTGGTCGAGCGCCCCACGGCACTTAGGTTGCCGGGATCGGTTTATTGGCTGGGACCCGCCCACGCGCCGGCGGAACATTCATCTGATTGCCTACAACACGCGGTTTCTGATTCTGCCCTGGGTGGTCGAGGTCCCCCATCTGGCCTCCCACCTATTGAGCCGGATGGCGGCGCGAATTTCCGCCGACTGGGAGCGGATGTACGCGCATCCGTTGTATCTGCTGGAGACGTTCATCGACCCGGGGCGCTTTCGCGGAACCTGCTACCGCGCGGCCAACTGGGTAGTAGTGGGCCGCACCACGGGGCGCGGCAAGGATGACCTCACGCACCGGCCCAACCGGCCGGTGAAGGAAGTCCTGGTATATCCGCTCGACCGGCGCTTCCGCGAGTTGCTGAGGGCCGGAGCATGAAACGGCCGCGCATCGATGTGAATCTCGAGGAGCTGGACCAGATTTTAGACCAGGCGTGCCAGGCTCCGCTCAGCCAACCCGATTGCCACAAGCTCAAGACGACGCTGCACACGCTGGCGGAGATATTAGCGGCGCGGCGCACCACGGAGAAGACACGCGCCGTAGTCCCGCCGCCGGAAACCGAACCGGCCGCCACGCCGTCCGGCGACGAGCCGCCGAAGAAAGCCAAGGGGCATGGGCGCGCTCCAGCGTCTTCGTATGCCGGAGCGGAAAAGGTGGCGGTGGCCCATCCGGACCTGAAGCACGGCGACCGCTGTCCAGACTGCTGGCGCGGCAACGTCTACGTGCAGAAACAGCCTAAGCCGTTGGTGCGGATTGTGGGACAGGCGCCGCTGGCCGCCACTGTGTATGAGCTCGAGCAACTGCGCTGCAACGCTTGCGGCCAGGTCTATGTCGCGCCCGAACCGGAGGGAGTGGGGCCGGAGAAATTCGATGAAACGGCCTCGGCCATGATCGCGCAATTGAAGTACGGCAGCGGGATACCCTTCCAGCGGCTGGAGGGGCTGGAGCATCGGCTGGGGATTCCGCTGCCGGCGACCACGCAGTGGGAGGTGGTGGAAGAGGGGGCGGACCTGATCAAGCCGGCGCGTGACGAATTGATCCGGCAGGCGGCGCAAGGCGAGGTGGTGCATAACGACGACACCGGCATGCGCGTGCTGAAGCTGGAGCGGCCGCCCGGCGATCAGCGCACTGGCGTGTTCACTTCCGGTGTGGTGTCGGTGGCGAGCGGACGGCGCATCGCGGTGTACTTCACCGGAAGACAACATGCGGGCGAGAACGCGGCCGACCTGCTGCGGCAACGCGCGGCGGAACTGCCGCCGCCCATCTACATGTGCGACGCCTTGTCGCGCAACCAGCCGAAACTCGGCCCCGGAGTGCAGTTACTGCTGGCCCTCTGTTTGGCGCATGGCCGGCGGCAGTTTGTAGACGTGGCGGGCAGCTTTCCGGAAGAATGCCGGTATGTGCTGGAAACCCTCGGCGAGGTGTATGGCAACGATGCCGAGGCGCGCCGGCTGAGTTTGACGGCGGCTGAGCGGCTGGCCTTTCATCAGCAGCACAGCGGCCCATTGATGGACGATCTCAACAAGTGGTTCGAGCAACAGTTCGCCGAGAGGAAAACCGAGCCGAACTCCGGGCTGGGCAAAGCCATCACTTACTTTCAGCGCCACTGGAAAGGCCTGACCGCCTTCCTGCATATAGCCGGCGCACCCTTGGACAACAACATTTGCGAACGGGCGCTCAAGAAGGCGGTGCTGCACCGCAAAAATGCGTTGTTCTATCGCACCATGCACGGGGCCGAGGTCGGCGACCTGTTCATGAGTTTGATTCACACCTGCGAGCTGAACGCGGTGAACTCGTTTGACTACATCGTCGAACTGCAGCGGCACGCCGCGGACCTGGCCGCCAACCCGGCTGCCTGGATGCCGTGGAACTACCGCGAGGCACTGACCTGAGCCCCTTCTTGCCTGAAATTCTATAAGCACGCAGGCTTACCGAAAGCTCACGATGGCAGAATGTGGATATGCCGTCCACCTTGCCCTTGGCTCTTGGTCGCCAGCAGCTCCGATGCCAGGTGAACCGCGCGGAGATGATGCTCATCGAAGCGAAGGCGCGTGAGGAGGGCAGAAGCGTGGCGAACTACATACGCTCCAGACTCGGCCTCCCGGATCGCAACGGCGGCCGCCCCACGGTGGCTCAACTGGAGCTCGAGCAAGACCAGGCGTGGGAGATCCTGCGCGGTCTCGGTGTCGATCCGGCGGCT
>JAHDWG010000573.1 GCA_023384495.1 Caldilineaceae bacterium | reverse complement strand
CGTGACGATAACCACTTTGCCCCTTAACCTCTGCTCCATGATCTGTCCTCCCAACGAGATGAACGATTGCAGCACTCCCCTGCCCAACTACACAGCAACCTCAACATCGACCCCCGCCCGCCGCACAGCGCGCGCAACTCGATTGGTGACAAAGGTCAACCCAAGCGCGACCAGCAGGATCACAGCCACCACCCCATACGCCGTTTGCAGGTTGACCTGGTCGGCCAGCCAGCCGAGCAGCAGTGGGGTGCTCAAGACCGATAGCCCGATGCCCAAGACCACGCGCGCATTGGCCCGGTCCGCCTGGGTCGGGGCGACACTGTTGGCCACCGCCATCGAAAGCGGGAAAAAGCTGCCAGCTCCCAAACCGGTGAGAAACAACCCAACCAACATGAGCGGCAGCGTAGGCGCAAGCCAGAAGAGCGGAAAGCCGGCCAGCGCAATGCCAATCGTGCCCAACAAGAGCCGGTCAGCGGCCATCCGCCGCGCCAGGATCGTTCCGCCGATGCGGCCCGCAAACATCGCCAGCAAAAAGATGCCGACCAGGCTGGCCGCACTGGCGGGGGTCAGCTCCCCCGCTTGCTGCAAAAAGTCGCCACCCCAGGTCACCATGCACCACTCTACAGCAACGCCGAGAAAGAGCACCGTCCAGTAGGCCCAGAATGCCGCTGGCAAGGCGCGCGCTTCGGAATCAGCCCGGTCGCTGGCCTGGGGTGCATTGGGGATGGCCTCACCGCCAAAGCGCAGACGAAACAAGATTACCACCGCCACCACCAGCCAGATCGCGCCCCGCCAACCGATGCCTGACCCCTGAAAGGCCCCGATCAGGACCGGCGCCAGAAAGGCGCACAGGCTGGCCCCGACGTTGGCTTCGGTCAGCGCAATCGTGCGTTGTTCGCCATGCTGATCCGACAGCCCGGCCTGAATCATCATCAACAAGAGCGAGCCGCAGAGACCCATTAACAATGCACCTGGTAAGGTGATCCACACACTGCCACCCAAGGCGACCAACGCAGCGCCGGCAGCCATGCCCAGCGCGCCCCCCCAGAAGACCGCCCAACGACCATGGGCGGCCGCTAGCCGGTCGCCAAGCGCCCCTGAGACGATCAGGCCAATGGCAAATGCGCTGACATGCAGGGCGCTGGCGCTGTAACTCAGGGCAAGCTCCTGGCGCAAGAAGGGCGTCACGACACCAATCAAGGCCTGAAAATAGGAATAATAGGCCAGCATGGCGTAGGCCAGCCAGGTGAAACGCACACGAGCGAAGGGATTCGCGTTCACGACAGCCATGCTTCACCCCCTGGGAAAGTTGGCTCTGCCCAGCTTGATGGTTGAGCGGCGGTCGCCTGGGTTGGCGAGGCAAGCTGTTTTTCCAAAAGCGCAATGATCTGTTGCGCCGCATCGCCCTTGCCAAACGGATTGACCCAGCGGCGAGGCGTAGTTGCCGCAAGCAACGCCTGGACTTCCCACACCAGCCGTTCCGGGTCGAGACCGCAAATCGTGGCTGCGCCCACATCGACCACGCAGGGTCGCTGCGTCGCATTCTTGATCACCAGCACCGGCGTGCCAAGCGCACAGCACTCTTCTTGCACCCCACCGCCATCGGTGATCAGGCAAAGCGCTTCTTTTTCCAGCACCAAAAAGTCCCGATAGCTCAACGGCGGCAAGATGTGCAGATTGGCCGCTTCAGGCAGCGCCACCCCATGCCGGATCAGCAGATCCTGCGTGCGCGGGTGCAGCGGCAACAGGATCGGCAAGCCCAACCGGGCCAGCGCCTGCAGAATCTCGCAGATTTTGCGCAAGTTGGCGGGCTCATCGACGATCTCTGCCTTGTGCGTCGTAAAGAGGACAAAACGCTTGCCCGTCACACTATACTGATGCAAGATGGCAGACACTTCACCCTCTCTGAGTTGCTCGACCCGGCGCAGGGTGATATCGACAATCGTGTTGCCGACGAAATAGATAGAGTCAGCGACGCCTTCGAGCCGGAGATTGGCAACCGCCCGCAAACAGGGCGCAAAATGAAAATTAGCAAGCTGGGCAATCCGGATCGTGTTTTGCTCTTCGCGGGTGAATGTCTCGCCGCCGCGCAACCCGGCCTCGACATGCGCCAGCTTGACGCCGGCCGCCTTTGCCGCCAGCGCCCCGGCCAGTGTCGAATTTGTGTCACCCTGCACCAACACCACGTCGGGTCGCTCCATACCCAAAATCTGAGCCAGCGGGGGCGCGCCGTCCCCCACGCTAAAAAGCGAGGATGAGTGATGCAATTGATACGCGGGCGCCGGCAGCGCGAGTTCCTGGCGCAAGGCGTCGTTCATTGCTCGCCCGTTGTGCTGGCCGGTGTGGATGGTGAAGAAGGGCAGTTTGCGCCGTTGAAGCTCATAGACGAGCGGCGCAAACTTGACCAATTCGGGGCGCGTCCCATAGATGAGGGCATATTTGGGCATCTGGTTCCTCCGCGGTGGCTGATGAGTCGGACAGATGCCACCAGCATACTGGTCGACCGTCAGCAGCGCGTCAAACCACGGCGGGCATCGCGTCACGGGAACGCCACGAGAAAATCTTGATCCCGCATCACCGTCGTAAAAGACGCTTTTCGCTCAGTTTTGGTGTATAATGAGGGGCAGCCCTTCTGCAGTGCGTAGAACCAGGACATTCGCCATGGCCCATCTCACCCTCAGATGTTTTGGCGCATTTCAGGCTACCCTGGATGATCAACCGCTCACCCGCTTTCATTCCGTGAAAGTGCAGGCGCTGCTCGCCTATCTTGCCTTGGGGGCCCAGCATCTCCACCATCGCGAGACGCTGGCAACCTTGTTCTGGCCCCTCGACACCGATGTGTCGGCGCGCAACAGCCTGCGCCAGGCGCTCTATGAATTGCGCAAACTGCTAGGCGACCGCGACGATCAGGCCACACCCTTTCTGTTGGTCACGCGCCAGACTGTCCAGTTCAACCCCGCCAGCGACCACACGCTCGACGTGGCCGATTTTCTGTCCTCGATTCGGCACGGCAATCTGGAGCAAGCAGATTGGCTCTGTCGCGGCGAACTGCTTGCCAGTCTCTCCTGTGAGAGCGAGCCGTTCGAAGATTGGCTGCGCCAGAGCCGCGCCCGCTTCCACAACCTGGCGGTCGATGTCTGCTTCAAGCTGACCGACCGGGCGCTCAAACAGGGTATTCTGGCCCAGGCGCGCACCTACGCCCAACGCCAACTGGCGCTCGAACCGTGGCGCGAGGAGGCCCATCGCCAGTTGATGACCGCCCTGGCGCTCAGCGGCGAACGCAGCGCGGGGCTCGCCCAGTACGAAACCTGTCGCCGGGTGCTGGCCGACGAACTGGGCGTCGAGCCGGACGAGGAAACGACGGCGCTCTGTGCGCAGATCAAGGCGGGCAAGCTGCGCGGGCCAGTTCCCTTTCCATCCTTACCCTCGCCCACGGAACGTCCCCGGCACTTGCCAAGCGCCGGGGACGTGGCGGCAGAAGCTTCTCCGCACCACAACCTGCCGGCGCAACCAACGCCCTTTATCGGTCGCCAGAACGACCTGGTCCAGATTGCCGCCCGCCTCGCCGACCCCGCCTGCCGGCTGTTCACCATCGTCGGCCCCGGCGGCATGGGCAAGACCCGCCTGGCGTTGGAAGCGGCGCAGACGATTCTAGATTCTAGATTTGCGGTT
>JAHDWG010000572.1 GCA_023384495.1 Caldilineaceae bacterium | reverse complement strand
CCGACGATTCGAGCACGCCAAAGGCGCAGGCCAGGTCATAAAGCCCCTCGCGCCCGCTGGTCTCTGGGTCCTTGCCCTGTTCGATGGCGCGCAGCCAGTCGAGCTGGTTGAGGGCAAAGACATCGGTCAGCCCGTGGGGGAAGAAGCGTTCGCGGTCGTCGGCGCTCACGTGGCGGTCAAAGTAGTCGAGCAGGGGCGTCTGGTTGCCCTTGTCGTCGATGAGCTGGTCGCCAAAGATGGCGCCGCTGCTGCCATAGATGGCCGGCGTGTTGGGGATGTTGAGCGCCGGGCCATGCCCCGCCCACGACCAGAGCAGTTGCGCGATGGCCTCGTTTTCAAAACCAGCCACGGCGAGAAAGGTGTCATCCACTGTGGCGTTGACCGTTTCTATGACATTGCCGGCGGCGTCGCGGCGATAGCGTACGGGTTCAAAGGTGCGCGCCACGCCGCTCACCCAGGCCACCTCGCCGATGATGGCGCGCAGCCGGTGGAACATGTGCACCCCGATGTCGATGGAGCCGCCGCCGCCGCCCAGCAGCTTGTTATGCCGCCATGGCGTGTCGGCCACCACCTTGTCGGGCGACCAGAGGCCACCCAGCGAGCCGGTCACGGCCATCTGTGGCGTCCCGATCAGCCCCTGTTGCACAGCCCACGCATTGGCGCGCACCCCGCGCGCCTGGCGCACTGCCTCGAAGACGCCAAACGTGAGTCCCTTGGCCTGCGCCTGATCGACCATGCGGCGGGCGGCGGCCACCGAAATGGCCAGCGGCTTCTGGGTCAGCAGATGTTTGCCGTGGCTAAAGGAGGCCTCGGCGATCTCGTGGTGGGGGGCCAGTGTCGTGTAGTCATTGACTGCATCGACCACACCGTCGGCGATCATCTCACGGTAATCGGTGTAGACGCGCACGTCCACGTCATCCTGAAAGTCGCTCAGATAGGTGTGGGGCGCGGCCAGCGGGTCGCCCGATTCGGGGGGGGCCACGGGCGGGCGCGGCGGCGGGCCCTCGCCCCGGCGCACGAACATGCGCGCGTCGTCCTCTTTGCGGGCCACCAACGCGGTGATGCGAAAGTTCTCTTCGCCCGCCTCGCGCAGCTTCTTATATCCCTGCAAGTGGGCGTTGAGAATGCGCCCACAGCCCACAATGCCGATTCGAATCATGGTTGGCTCCTTTTTGGAGGGTAGACGATAGACGATGGACGGTAGACAATGGCCCATCGTCCATCGTCCATCGTCTATCGTCAAACTACCCAATCTGCCAGGTGGCGTTGTTGATCAGCTCCATCTTCTGGCTGGCGGCGGAGCGGAGGCCGGCGTCGAGAATGGCCTGCGCCTCGACGTTGAACGCAACCTCAAGCGTCGGGTGAAGCGGGTCGCCTGTCTCCAGGTGATGGATCACCTCGTGGGCGATGTCGTGGCGGCCTTGGGGCAGCGGGTCGGGGGTGATGATCTGCGTGTCGCCATGCCCGCGCTCGATGCGCACCACGGGCGGATTCTGCTTTGACTCCACCACCAGCGTGCCCGTCACGCCATAGACGATGGGCCCCGGCGACACGCCGTGATCGATGGTGGTCCACGAGCCTTCGAGCAACGCCAGCGCGCTGGGGAAGCGCACCAGGATTACGGCGTTGTCTTCGGCGTCGCCCCAGTGGCTGTCGAGGTTGGCGCGCAGCCCCAGGGCCGACGTGGCAGGCTCGCCCACAAACCAGCGTGAGATCTTGGCGCCATAGCAGCAATAGTCGACCATTGCGCCGCCGCCGGGGGCGTCTTGGTGCCACCAGGTGGCCGCGCGTTCGGGGCCGGTCATAATATCGGCGGTGGCGTCGGTGCCGGGGTGTTTGGCCTGCGGGCCAAGCGGGCCTGTGTGCCCGGCGCGCCACTTGACTTCGAGAATGCGCCCAATGATGCCGTCGTCGAGCAGCTCTTTCGCCTTGCGGACGGCGGGTTGCCACGTGGTGGGCCAGTTGACGATCAATTTGGCGCCCGCAGCCTCGCTGGCGCGCACCATGCGCAACCCATCGGCCAGGCTTGCCGCCATCGGCTTCTCGGTCACCACATGGACGCCCGCCGCTGCACAGGCTTCCACCACTTCGGCGTGGCGGGCGTTTTCGCTGCACACGATCATAATGTCAAATTTTTCTTGCTCGAGCATTTTGCGGTAATCGTCGTACGTTTTCGGCACACCCAACCCGACCACTTTGTCACGGTTCCACTCGCGGGTGTGGGGGGCTTTGCGCAGTTCGGGGTTGGCGGGGATGGTGTCGGCGCAGGCCACCCACTCTACCTGGGGGTGCTTGGCAAACAGCCCTGCCAGGTTGTTCACATGCATGTGAGCAAACCCGATGACGCCGAGACGATAACTCCTGGCCATGGTGATTCTTCCTTTCCAATTCGTGATTCATTTTGGGGGAGCAAACTACGTTTCTGTTGCCCGCGCGATGCAGGCGGGCCGGCATGCGCAAAAAGCGTAAACGATAATCCCTGATCGCGCAAGGCGCAAAACGCAAGCCCATGGGAGTACACGGCGCGGCCTTGCCCAATCAGGGGCATGATGAATTCCGTATTATCGATGGATTGTGAGGTGGGTGCGGTCTAATTCGACGTAAGTATATTGATCGAACGCGTCGACAATCTGCATGAGATTTTGCTCGATGAGGTATAGCAAGTCGTTGTTGGTGATGTTGCCTGTAGATATCAGCAGCAGTTTATATGGCTCACCCCTCACAAGGAGCGAATCGACAAAATCAGCATCCTTGGTAACAACAACTCGTGTCTCGGCGAGTGAAATCTGGTTGATTATCGAATCCGGTGTGCGATTTTGCATCGGTAGGTCTCGCGTATGAAGTACATCATGCCCAGATGCCCGTAGCATCGTCGCTAGGCGTTGCGGAAGATGGGCATCAACCAGAAACTTCATGCGACGACCGCCTGTAGGCGCTTCACTTGGCTCAGACGGGATGCAAACGCCAGCGCTGCAAGGATGTCTTCATATTCCAGATCATCGTAATCGGCAAGAATATCGTCCATGGTCATCCCACTACTCATTAATTCCAGGATTACTTCGACCGGATAGCGAAGATGTCGAATACATGGTTTGCCGTGGCAGATCTCTGGATCTATGGTGATTCGTTCAAGTAGTGCTTCCGTTGTCATATTGATCTCTCCAGCGAAAATTGTACGCTCCAATAGCATACATCATTTCGCCAAACATGTCACGGCGCGAGCTTGACTACGAACTCAAGGGCGAGGACCATGTTACTCGCGCGCTCAAATATGGACAGCCTGATTGAGCTTTTGCTGATTGTGGTGTAGAGTATGCGCGGCCAATGCTATTGCGCGCAAACACCATCATTGAGGGAGATGACTGGGGGAGAGATGGATGCGAATCACCTCGATTGAAACCTACCTGCTCGAATGCCCGCTGGAGCGTCCGTTTGGCTGGTCGCAAGGGTGGGCGACGACGCGCGCCACGGGGCTGGTCAAGCTTGTCACCGACGCCGGCGTGATCGGCTGGGGCGAGGGGATCAGCGCCCCGGCGGATGCGGTGGTCGGCGCGCTTTTTGCGCCGCTGCTGCTGGGCCAAGACGCCATGCAACGCAACGCGCTTTGGCAGCGCATGTTCCACGCCCTCTACAACGCCAACCAGGCCTACAATGCGGCCACCGCCATCCGCATTGGGCAACGGCTGGC
>JAHDWG010000571.1 GCA_023384495.1 Caldilineaceae bacterium | reverse complement strand
GCGGTCCACCTCATCCTTGGAGAGATTGGTGGAAGCCGTGATCTTGACGCTCTGTTCCTTGCCGGTGGCCTTGTCTTTGGCCAACACGTTCAAAATACCGTTGGCGTCCAGGTCGAAGGTCACCTCGATCTGCGGGATGCCGCGCGGGGCCGACGGAATCCCATCGAGCCGGAAGTTGCCCAGCGTCTTGTTGTCGCGCGCCATAGGCCGCTCGCCCTGCAGAATGTGAATGTCCACTGCGGTTTGGTTGTCGGCCGCGGTGCTGTAGATCTCCGTCTGCTTGGTCGGGATCGTCGTGTTGCGCGGGATGAGCACATTCATCACGCCGCCCAACGTCTCTAGCCCCAGGCTCAGCGGCGTCACATCCAGCAGCAGCAGGTCGCTCACCTCACCGCCCAGCACGCCCGCCTGAATGGCTGCGCCCACGGCCACCACCTCGTCCGGGTTGACGCCTTTGTGCGGCTCCTTGCCCGTGAGGCTGCGCACCAGGTCTTGGATCATGGGCATGCGGGTCGAGCCACCGACCATGACCACCTCGTGCAAGTCTTGCGCCTTGAGGCCGGCGTCTTTTAGCGCATTGAAGAAGGGCGCCTTGCACCGTTCCACCAGATCGGCGGTCAACTGCTCAAACTTGGCGCGGCTCAGGGTAATGGTCAGATGCTTTGGCCCGGAGCTATCCGCCGTAATAAAGGGCAGGTTGATCTCGGTCTGCGGCGTAGCAGTCAGCTCGATCTTGGCCTTCTCGGCAGCTTCGCGCAAACGCTGAAGCGCCTGGCGATCCTGGCTTAGGTCAATACCTTGCTCGCGCTTGAACTCATCCACCAGCCACACCACGATGCGCTCATCCCAGTCATCACCACCCAGATGCGTGTCGCCATTGGTGGATTTCACCTCGATGACGCCATCGCCGACCTCGAGCACAGAGACATCAAAGGTGCCGCCACCCAGGTCAAAGACCAGGATCGTCTCATCGCTTTTCTTGTCCAGCCCATAGGCCACGGCGGCGGCGGTCGGCTCGTTGATAATGCGCAGCACCTCCAGCCCGGCAATCTGGCCGGCGTCTTTGGTGGCCTGGCGCTGGCTATCGTTAAAGTAGGCCGGCACGGTGATCACCGCCTGCTTGACCTCTTCGCCCAGGTAAGACTCGGCGTCGCGCTTGAGTTTGCCCAGCACCATCGCGCTGATCTCTTGCGGTGTGTAGACCTTGTTTTTGATGGGGATCGACACCCGCGCATCATGATTGGGCCCCTCGGTGATCGTATAGGGCACCATCCCTTTGGTCTTCTGCGTTTCAGCGTCATCGATACGGCGCCCCATCAGGCGCTTGACCGAATAAATTGTATTTTCAGGATTTACAACGGCCTGCCGTTTGGCGGTGATGCCCACCAACCGGTCACCACTCTTGGTGAAAGCCACCACCGACGGCGTTGTGCGGTTGCCTTCGCTATTGGCAATCACTGTGGGGTTGCCCCCTTCCATTACCGCAACCACGCTGTTGGTTGTGCCCAGGTCGATGCCGATTATTTTCGCCATGTTTGGTTTGTCCTCCGAACGTTATTTTGCCTTCCCGGAATCGGGCCGCAAAGATTGCTTATCAACCATAGACCATTGTAATGCAAATCCATAAGTATGACATATGGCTTGTATTAGCAAATTGTTTGCATTTGTGATTCTGGCGTCAAATGGAGGTTGCTTCGAAACCAGCGGTGTCTACGCCAGCAAAACTGCCGATTTTAGCCGAGCAAAACATAAAATGAGACTTTGGTCGTCGTTTTGTGGCTGTCCAAGCGCTATGCTGGGCCTGTCAGTTTTGTTGAAATAGTAGGCCATCGAGAGCGATCATAGACACATGATCATGGAGACATGAAAGGGAAACCTGATGAGTCAAAGTACGCATACCGCCCAGACCGGAGGACCAATCATCGACGTCCGGACGATTCCACCGGCCCAGCGACACCCGCTGATCTTCCAGACGTTTGAATCGCTACAGCCTGGTGAGGCATTCGCCCTGGTCAACGACCATGATCCCAAACCACTTTACTATCAGTTCTCTTATGAGCGAGGCGGAGAATTCACCTGGGAGTATCTGGAGCAAGGGCCTGCCGTTTGGCGCGTGCGGATTGGGAAAGCAACCTAATTAATTGACGGGGCGCGAGATGGTCAACGGGGCCCAGTGCATCCTTAACAGAGTGACTTTGCAAATCGGCAGGTGGGATGGGCGCCAATTGTCAAACAACCAGGTTGTTCAAGAGGCGCCAGAAGACGCCCCGGCAATGCCTTGAATGGTCTCGGCCCGTAGACGAAACGCCCGGTAAACGTCGGCAAGTGTGGCCGGGGTGTAGTGGGCATTGAGGCCACTAGGGTTTGGCAGCACCCAGAGATAGGCAGCGCCCAGCCTCTCTGGTTGCTCGCCCAGGGTTGCGCGTGGCAAACCAAACGCCGTGCGATAGGCGGTTACCCCAAGCACGGCGACCACGAGGGGGCGATAGTGCTCGATTTTGGCGAGTAGTCGCTCACCGCCGCTGCGCAACTCTTCGGCGCTCAACTCCGCCGCGGTAGCGGTCGCCCGCCGCACGAGATTGGTGACGCCGTAGCCATAGGTCAGCAGTTCGCGCTCCTCAGCCGGCGCCAATCGCCGCGGCGTAAACCCGGCGGCGTGAAGCGTGGGCCAGAAGCGGTTGCCTGGCCGCGCAAAGTGATGCCCAGTGAAGCCGGAATAGAGACCAGGATTGATCCCACAAAAGAGCACCTGTAGGTGGGGCGCAATCACATCCTCAATGGTCTTGCCGGCGGCGGCGAGAAGTTCGCTTTGGGTGGGGCGTCTTGGCGGGTTCATGATTGTTGCGGCTCAACCAGACGCGCAGCAAGCCGCTTGGGCGCCGTCATGCAATAGCTTTTCTGCACCAGGTCGGCGACAAGACCCCAGTCGACCGCACCGTCGAGCCAGACGCCAACCCACCCGTGGTGGCCCACATAGGGCGGGACAAAGTAGCGGTCGGGCTCGGCCTCCACGAGCATGCTCTGCGCGCCCGGCCATGCCTTGCACCATAGCGACCAACGCCCCTGATGTAGATCGTGGCGCATGGCAAAGATTTTGTTGCGCACGCGAAACGATGGGTTGCCTACACCACTGCCTTCAGTGGCCTCAGGAAACGCCAGACAGATCGCCCGCAGTTGCTCCAGCGGATCATCCGCCATGTTTACACCTCCTTGGGCCCGCCGCGTTGCAGAAACATCCACCGGTGCCCTTCCAGATCCTCGGCGCGATAGCGGCGGCCCGGCCCCCCATCTTCCGGCTCGGAGAGGATTGTCGCGCCGGCCGCACAGGCCCGAGCATAGTGCTCGTCCACATCATCCACATAGACCAGCACCCCATCGACAACCCAGGGGAGGGCAGACCATGCCTGCACATGCGCACAATGCTTGCGGTGACGCTTGGGGCTTTCGTAGCCGGGAACCGTCGCCAGCATGATGCGCCCATTGCCCGTCACCATCTCGCCGTGTGACAGATTGCCAGCTTCGTCCACCCAGCGGGTCACCTCATGAAAGCCAAACGCGCCGGCCAGCCAATCCATCGCCGCCTGGCCGTCTTCATAATCGAGCATGGGGATCACATCAGGTTGCATCGGGTGGGCGCCTCCAAGAAATAATGGCCATAGCTACACGGACTACCGGTTACGCAAATCGGCCACATGGGGCCGTTG
>JAHDWG010000020.1:32428-34377 GCA_023384495.1 Caldilineaceae bacterium | reverse complement strand
GGCGCGCGTGGTGGCGCGGCACAGTGGCTCCATCCACCATGAATATCTCTTCACCGCCGATGAGGTGATGGCTGCGCTGCCTGAAATCATCTATTATTTGGAATCGTTCGACCAAGACCTGGTGCGCAGCGCCATCCCCTGTTACTTTTGCGCCCAGTTGGCCGCTGAGCATGTCAAGGTGATCCTGACGGGTGAGGGGGCCGATGAGCTCTTTGCCGGCTATGCCTATCACAAATCGTTTGGCGATCCGGCCCTGCTACACAAAGAGCTACGCCGGAGCGTGACGACGCTCCACAATATCAATCTGCAACGGGTGGATCGGCTCACCATGCGCCACAGTGTGGAGGGCCGCGTGCCATTTTTGGATACGACATTCATACGCCAGGCGCTGTCGGTTTCCCCTGAGCTAAAGCTCAAGGCGGACCGTGAGGGGCGCTTGACCGAGAAGTGGGTCTTGCGCAAGGCGTGTGAAGACTTGCTGCCGCCGGCCATCGTATGGCGCACCAAAGAGCAGTTCGACGAGGGCAGCGGCTCGGTGGACCTGCTGCGCAATGCCTTGCGCCCGGCCGTCGACCGGCTCGACGTGACCCAATACCAGCGCACCGTGCTCGAATCGGTCCGATCGCCCGAAGAGGCCTTCTATCACAAGCTGTTGACCGAGGGCTATGCGCGGCCCCAAGTCGTGCTCAACAACGTGGCGCGCTGGGCGTCCAATCGGTTACAATAGGCTATAGCCAATGCAATCAGGGAACACAATGGCAGGTCCCCATCCAAAATACGACAAACTGGCAGCCGTGGGGATGAACCGAGCTACCGAGCCAGTAGAAGGAGCGCGCTGATGGCCGTTGCACAAAGAATGGGCGGCGCGCCGACTGCGTCGCGGACTTGGGGCCGCCTGGCGCGCTGGTGGCGCGGCGTCTCGGTCATCTTCGAGTCGCGGGTGGCCACGGTTGGGCTGTGCATGGTGCTCTTTTGGGTGATCCTGGCCTTGATCTCCCTCTTTTGGACGCCCTTCCCACCCAACGCCAGCGAGTTCCGCCAGAATCTGCCCCCCAACAGCGTCAACTGGTTGGGCACGGATCATCTGGGCCGCGACATTCTCTCGCGGCTCATGCAGGGTACGCAGGTGATCCTGCTCAAGACGCGCTTGCCCGGCGGGTCGGGTTGGTTTATCCCCGGCGGCGTGGCGATCCTGGGCGTGTTGGGGTCGTTTCTGGTGGGGGCCATCTTGGGCCTCAACGCCGGCTATCGCGGCGGCTGGACGGACCAGATCATCGTCCAGTTTCTCGACGCCCTCATCGCCTTCCCGGTGATTGTGCTTTATCTGGTGGTGATCGCTGCGTTTGGCCAGGGCGACCTTGTGGTGATTCTCGCCATTACAGTGACGGGCGCGCCGGGCGTGGCGCGCCTGGTGCGCAGCCTCACGCTGGATATCAAGACGCGCGACTATATCCGCGCCGCCGAGACGCGCGGCGAGAGCGCCTGGTACATCATGTTGCGCGAAATTCTGCCCAATGCGCGCGGCCCACTGCTGGTGGACGCCATGTTGCGCGTCGGCTACGCCATCTTTGCGATTGGCACGCTCGGCTTCTTGGGCATTGGCCTTCCCCCACCCGACCCAGACTGGGGCAACATGGTCAACGAGGCGCGCAAGACCATTTACATCAATCAGTGGGCCGTGATCTGGCCGGCATTGGCGATTGCCTCGCTGGTGATTGGCCTGAACCTGATGGCCGATGGCCTGCGCGAGGAGATCACGCGCTATCAAAAGTAGGGGTATGACCTTGCGTCTATGACAGAAACAGACTTGCGCACAACCCGCGGCGCACCGGTACTCAGAGTGGAAGACCTTGCCATTGCCTACAAGGTGCGTGGCGGCGAGATCGAGGCAGTTCAAAATGTCTCGTTTGAAATCGCGCGCGGCGAATCGTATGGCATCGTCGGCGAGT
>JAHDWG010000020.1:22575-32390 GCA_023384495.1 Caldilineaceae bacterium | reverse complement strand
AGGCTGTGGCAAGAGCACAGTGGCCTGGTCGATCGTCAATTTTTTGGGCGCCAACGGCTATGTCAAGCGGGGCAGCATCAAGTTCATGGGCCAGGAACTGGTAGGCAAGAGTGGCGAGGAGCTGCGCCAACTGCGGGGTGACCAGATCGCGATGGTTTATCAGGACCCCATGCAGGCGCTCAACCCGTCGATGCGGCTCGGCCAGCAGCTCAAAGAAGTGCTTACCGTCCACCGCGACCTGCGCGACGAGGAGGCCGAAAGACGTTGCCTGGAGATGCTCGAACGGGTCTACATGCCCGACCCACCGAGCGTCATGCGCCGTTTCCCGCACCAGATCTCGGGTGGGCAGCAGCAGCGGGTGGTGATCGCCATGGCGCTGCTCAACAACCCCGCTCTGTTGATCATGGACGAACCGACCACCGCACTCGATGTGACGGTGGAGGCCGCCGTGCTCGACCTCATCGCCGATCTTCGTCGCGAGTTTGACACTGCGATCATGTTTATCAGCCACAATCTGGGCGTGGTGGCGCGCATCTGCAACCGGGTCGGCGTCATGTATGCCGGCGAGATGGTCGAGCGCGCCGCGGTGCATGAGCTTTTTGCGCGGCCCCAGCACCCCTACACACAGGGGCTGATGCGCTGTGTGCCCAAGTTGGGCGCCGACAAGGCCGATAGTGTGCTCTACCCCATCCCGGGCCGTGTGCCGCCGCCCGATAGCCGGCCTGGCGGATGTATCTTTGCTCCACGCTGCGACTACGCCGCCGACCGCTGCACAAGTGAGCGCCCCAAGCTCCGCCCGTTGCCCAGCGGAACCTGGGTGCGCTGTCACTTTGCCGAAGAGATCGACCCGGCGCAGTGGCAACCCGCCGACGAAACCCCGACGCCGGCATTGGCCGCAAGCGAACGCAATGCAGAACCAATCTTGCGCGTCGACGGTCTCAAGAAGTATTACCCCGTACAAGGCTCTTCGTTGGTCGACGTGGTAGGGTTGGGCGAGAAGCGTTTTGTCAAAGCCGTAGAAGACGCCAGCTTTACCGTTCCGCGCGGCAGCACGCTGGGCATTGTCGGCGAGTCGGGCTGCGGCAAGAGCACCCTGGTGCGCACCATCATCGGCCTCGAAGACACGAGCGACGGCAAGATGGAATTTCTTGGTGTGGACATCACCGGCGATCTCTCGCAGCGCGCCACGGCTACGATCCAAGAGCTGCAAATGGTCTTCCAAAACCCCGACTCGACGATGAATCCCTCTTATACCGTGGGGCAGCAGATCGCAAGGCCAATGGAACGTTTCAAGACCGTTCCCCGCGCCCAGATTCGCGATGAGGTGATCCGGTTGCTCCAGGCGGTGCGCTTGAGTGAAGCCTACTACGACCGTCTGCCCCGCCAATTGAGCGGCGGCGAAAAACAGAGGGTCGGCATTGCCCGCGCGCTGGCCAGCCGCCCCGACCTGATCCTCTGCGACGAGCCGGTGAGCGCACTCGATGTGTCGGTGCAGGCGGCCATTCTCAACTTGCTGATCGAGATTCAGCAGGAGTTCAAGACCACGCTTGTCTTTATTGCCCATGACCTGAGCGTGGTGCGTTTTTTCTCCGACGACGTGGCTGTGATGTATCTGGGGCAGATCATGGAGAAGGGGCCGGCAGAGGCAATCTATGCGCCGCCCTATCATCCGTACACCGAGGCGTTGCTCTCCGCCGTACCCATTCCCGACCCAACTGCAAAGCAACAGCACATCCGCCTGGAAGGCTCTGTGCCCAGCGCGATCGACCCGCCCAACGGGTGCCGCTTCCACACCCGCTGCCCGCGTCGCCACCTGCTGCCCGACGGCGGCAAAATTTGCGAGAAGGAGCTGCCGCCGTGGCAAGTGAATGGAGATGGTCACCGTATTTTCTGTCATATTCCGCTGGAGACGCTGCGCGGGTTCGAGCCGGTTGTCCAGACGTGAAATCAAAGGAGGCGCTATGCTCATCAACGACTGCATGACCCGTCACCCCGTGATGGTGTCGCCCAAAACGACAGCCACCGAGGCGCAGCAGATCATGACCGAGAATCAGATCCGTCATTTGCCCGTGGTGATGGGGGGCAAGCGGCTGGTGGGGCTGATTACGCGCCAGCGCCTGGCCCTCAAACCCGATGCGCTGGGCAGTCTGAATGTCTGGGAGATCACCCGCTATCTGGCTGGGCTGACGGTGCAGCAAGTGATGGTCAAAGAGCGTGATGTCATCACCATCGAACCCGACCGCACGGTCGAGCGAGGGGCAGCGCTGATGACATCGCACAAGATCGGTTGCCTGCCGGTTGTCGAGGATGGGGTTGTGGTCGGGATTGTTACCGAGACTGACCTGCTCAATAGCTTTCAGCTGATGCTTGGGCTGCCGAGCGAAGGTGTGCGCGTTACAGTGCGCATCCCCGACCAGCCCGGTGAATTTGTCAAGATGATGGGCGTGCTGGTGGCGCACAACTGGTGTGTCATGGGCATCGGCGCCTTCCCCGCCCGCCGCCATCCGGGCCTCCATGATGTGGTTGTCAAGATCCCCGATGTGACGGTTGAGGAAGTGCAGGCGGCGATCTCGCACATATCGGAGCATCATATCGTCGATATCCGGGTCGTCGTCTAGCGTGTTGACGGGTTGATCAACCATCCATAATCCCTCATCACTTATCACTCTACCCCACCTATGAGCGAATGGCTCTCGATTCCTCCCACTGAGTTGCTTTCTGACAAACTATTTACAAATCCTGTCTATACTAGCCATGACGCGGCAGTGCTTGCCTTTGCCCTCGATCAACTGCGCCTATTGGTCTCAAATGCGGACGCAATGGCTACGCTGAACGCCGGGCAGCCGATCTTTTGGGTCGAGATCGATGGCCGTATCCATCGTTTCATTATCGCCAATGCTGGTGGTCTGCGATCCCTACTGTCGTTCATAGTAGTCGGTTTTTTTGGGCAACGACGCGCCAGCGCCGACCATGCGCCCATCGAGCAGGTGGACACAGAACTGATCAGCGAATTGATGGTGCATCCCGGTCTGCTCGCTTATTGTAGCCTACTGCTCGACGATGGGTCATACGGTAATTTGGTGCTGTTTGCCGACCAAGCCGCCATGTTACACTGGTCTACAAGCGAACGTCACGCCTATGCCACCCGCGTTCTCGCTCCCAAATATTATGAGAGCGTACGTCTGCATAACGGCTATGTGGCTGGCGGCCTCACCGGTGCACAGCCGCCCGTGTTACAGCGGACCAAGTACCTCGACTATCGTGGCATGTTGCCCTGGCGCGCTGTACGCGAGTATGTGGTTGACCCAGAGGCCTTTCCACCATAGCGCTCTGTTTGCACTTTGAACGCAAAGGCGCCAAGATGTCGAAATGAAAAGAAGGAGCTTGACCAAGACCTTGGCGTCTTTGCCCCTCTGCATCTATGCGTTGAAAAAATGGCGCCTACCCAAATCACGCTGCGGCCCACCTCACCGACCGCTGTAATGGCTCGCTCCGTATCTGTGATTCGTATCGGCGCCCACCTAACCAAGGAAGGAATCAATGGAACTAAACTGTACGGGCCTCCGCGTGCTGATCACCGCTGCCGCGAGCGGGATTGGCCGGGTCATCGCCGAAACGTTGCAGCAGAATGGCGCCCGGCTGCACATTTGTGATGTCAACGCCGAGGCGCTGGCTGCCTGCCAAGCTGCACTGCCTGGCGTTGGCGCAACAGTGGCCAATGTGGCCGATCCGGCCCACGTCGACCGACTCTTTGAGGAAGCTGAGACGACGCTCGGCGGGCTGGACGCGCTCATCAACAACGCAGGCATTGCCGGCCCCACGGGCCCCGTTGAATCGATAACGCCCACCGCATGGAACGAAACACTGGCCGTCAATATCAGCGGCCAGTTTTACTGTGTGCGTCGCGCCGTCCCCTTGCTCAAACAGGCCGGGGGCGGGCTGATTGTCAATCTCTCATCGGCGGCAGGGCTGTTTGGCTTCCCCAATCGTACGCCCTATGCCGCCTCCAAGTGGGCCGTCATCGGCTTCACCAAGTCGCTGGCGATGGAACTCGGCCCGCACAACATTCGCGTCAACGCCATTTGCCCCGGCATCGTCGAAGGCGACCGCCAAGACCGCGTCATCGCCGCCAAGGCGCAGGCCGAGGCCCGCACCGTCGACGAGGTGCGCAGCCAGATCGTGCGCCAGAATTCCATGCGCACGTTTGTCACCCAACAGGACATTGCCAACATGGTGCTATATCTCTGTTCCCCCGCTGGGCGTGTGATCTCAGGCCAGTCACTCAGCATCGACGGCCACACCGAAACATTGCGCACATAGCGCTTTTTTGACAACCCAGCTGTGTGTCGCTTGGCGCCTTTCCCCACCTGTCAGTTTGCAAAGTCACTCTAGTAAAGATGGAATAGGCACGTCATGACACAGACGACGGACACCGAAATCCTCATTGTCGGGGCGGGCCTCAGTGGGCTGATGGCCGCCAATGCCTTGGCCACGCGGGGTCTGCGACCGTATGTAATCGACAAGGGCGCTGTCGTTGGCGGGCGGCTCGCTACACGGCAGCTGGAGAATGGCCGCGCCGACTACGGCGCTCAGTTCTTCACCGTGCGCGATGCTCAGTTTCATACATGGGTGGACGAATGGAAGGGCCAGGGGCTTGTCTACCAGTGGTCCACCGGTTGGAGCGACGGCAGTCTGGCCGCTACGCCGTCCGATGGATTTCCCCGCTACGCCGTGCGCGGCGGCATGAATGCGCTGGCGCACGCGTTGGCCGCTCAGGCCGAAGACGCGGGCGCGATGATCCGGACAGGTGTGGGTCTGACGCGCATCGCGAAGGAGTACGGTCAGTGGGTGGCCCATGACCAGGCTGGCCAGACCTTTGCAGCGCAGACGCTGGTGCTCACGCCACCCGTTGCCCAGTCGTTGGCGCTGCTGGCCGCCGGGGCCGTAGACCTGACCCCCGCCGACCGGACGGCGCTGGCGCGTATCGCGTATGCGCCGTGCCTGTGCGGTCTCTTCCGGGTCGAGGGGGACGTTGATCTCCCGGAGCCAGGCGCGATCCAGCGCCCGGGGGAACCGATCAGTTGGATCGCCGACAACCGGCGCAAGGGCATTTCGGACGACGCCACCCTCCTAACCGTCCATGCCGCGCCGGATTGGAGTCGTAGCCACTTCCACGAGGGTGATGCGCGTCTGTTGTCGCTGCTGGCGGAAGCGGTGACGCCCTGGCTTGCCCCGCATGCCCAGATCCGAGAGAGCCAGCTCAAGCGTTGGCGTTATGCGCTGCCGACGAGCCTGCATCCGGCGCGTTATTTACGCGGCGACGCGATGCCCCCTCTCTATTTTGCGGGAGACGCCTTTGGCGGCCCACGCGTCGAAGGCGCAGCGCTTTCGGGGCTAGCTGTGGCCGCCGCCGTTGCCTGAACCTGCTTGCTTGCCGCGTCCGCACGCGGCAAGCCTCCTCGCTCCCCATCTCGCCTTCGCCATAGCCCCGGTTGCCATGATGGCGTCCATCGTCATACATGTCCGATCAACCATAATGGACTATCCCGATTTACGACGAATGTCGCATAGTAAATACGGCACATTAGGGATGCGTGGTCGGTTGTGCTGTGATACCGTATAGGTCACAGTGATGCCCTGGTTGATGTGGCATCCTTCTATCCGAAACCAATTCTTCTCGCGATAGCTTGCCCGGTGGGTCATCTGGGTGCTCTGGCTCGAGAATCGAAGAGACCGGATAGCATACGGGTTAAGCGAGGCGTGTCATGGCTCCAACCTTTGTGACCATCGGCGTATACGGCTATACCGAAGAGCTATTTTTTCAGACCCTGAAGGCGGCGTACGTCGATCTCTTTGTCGACATCCGTCGCCGCCGGGCGCTGCGTGGCACACAATACGCTTTTGCCAACAGCAACCGTCTCCAGCCTCGCCTGGCCGAACTGGGCATTCGCTACCTCCACCGGCTCGATCTAGCGCCGAGCAACGCTACCAGGCAGATTCAGGCCATCCACGACCGCCTCGCCAAGACCGCTCGCCGTCAGCGCAGCGGGCTGGCCGCCGCCTTCATCGCTGCCTACGAACGAGAGTGTCTGGCCGCATTCGACGCAGAACAGTTTCTCATTGACATTGGCCCCGATGCCAAGGTCATTGCTCTCTTTTGTGTAGAACGCGAACCTGCCGCCTGCCACCGCTCACTCGTGGCCGCACGGCTCAGCGCCGCCGGCATGACTGTCACCCACTTGCTCCCCTAAGTACCTTTTTGACAACCCAGGTGTTTGACGATTGGCTCTTATACCACCTGTCGGCTTGAAAAATCACTTTGTTAAAGTTGCAGTCGGCGCGCCATATCCCCAGCGTCCCCCAGAAAAGAAAGTTGCGCCTGGGGGAGCGTTTCATACCCCAAGTTTACCCCATCAAGTTTGACGCCCCTCATTCGGCTCATGGTATACTGACGGCTGAACGTTGCACCGAAACCCTTTACTTATCACATCGATTGTTCCCTATGGATTACGCAAGTAAAATCGCCGTTGCCCTCAATCTCCGCCAGCCGCAGGTTGCCGCTGCCGTCGCCTTGCTCGAAGATGGCAATACCATCCCTTTTATCGCTCGCTATCGCAAAGAAGCGACCGGCGCGCTGGACGAAGAGGCGCTGCGCGGGATCGCAGCACAGTTGGAAAGCCTGCGCAAGCTCGACGAGCGCCGCGCCGCGATCCTTGCCTCCATTGATGAGCAGGAGAAGCTGACGCCCGATCTTCAGCAGCAGCTCTTAAGCGCCGAAACCCTCACCGAGTTGGAAGACCTCTACCAACCCTATCGACCCAAGCGGCGCACGCGGGCCAGCATTGCCCGCGACAAGGGGCTGCAACCGCTGGCCGACCTGATCCTGGCGCAGCCGACGGCGCAAGCTACGGTCAAACAACTGGCCACCCCTTTTGTCACCGCCGACGCACCGTCCGTCGAGGAAGCCCTGGCCGGCGCACGCGACATTGTGGCCGAAACGATCAGCGACCACCCCGACGTGCGCCGGGTGACGCGTGAAAAGGCGCTCAAGTTTGGCGCCCTGCGTGTGGGCAAGATCGAGGATGCGGTCGATGAGAAAGCGCTCTTTGCTCTCTACTATGACTTTTCATTGCGCATCGACCGCATCCGCCCACACCAGGTGCTGGCCATCAACCGGGGCGAAGCGCAGAAGATCTTGCGCATTGCGGTGGATGTGCCCGAACGAGATTGGCAGGGCGCGATCAAGTTGGCCTTTCGCCCTCACCCGATTTCACCGTTGGCCGGCCAGCTTGAGGAAGCCGCCAACGACGCCGCTGGGCGTCTCTTGCTGCCCGCCATTGAACGCGATGTTCGCCGCACCCTGACTGAACAGGCCGAGGCGCATGCCATCCGCGTCTTTGCGGCCAATCTGCGCGGGCTGCTGACGCAACCCCCCCTGGCCGGCCAGACAGTATTGGCGCTCGACCCGGCCTATCGCACCGGCTGCAAGGTGGCCGTAGTAGACCCATCCGGCAAGCTCTTGACGACTGACACGATCTACCCGCACGAGCCACACCGGCAGTGGGCCGCCGCGCTGCGCACGCTGGCCGATCTGGTGGCCCGCTACGGTGCGACGCTCATTGCGATTGGCAACGGGACCGCCTCACGCGAGACCGAGCAACTGGCGGCTGAGCTGATCCACGCCACAGGAGGCGCGCTCCACTACATCATGGTCAACGAGGCTGGGGCGAGCGTCTATAGCGCCAGCCCTTTGGCCCGCGCCGAGCTGCCTGGGCTGGATGTGAGCCTGCGCAGCGCCGTCTCCATTGCCCGCCGTGTGCAAGACCCGCTGGCCGAACTGGTCAAGATCGATCCCAAGTCTATCGGGGTGGGGCTTTATCAACATGATGTGGACCAAAAGGCGCTGGCCGGCGCGCTCGATGGGGTGGTCGAGAGCGTCGTCAATCAGGTGGGGGTGGATGTGAACACGGCCTCACCGGCGCTGCTCACCTATGTGGCGGGGGTCGGCCCCAAGCTGGCCGAGAAAATCGTTGAACAACGCAACGACCAAGGCCTGTTCTTCAATCGCCGAGCGCTTCGCAACGTCAGCGGGTTGGGGCCCAAGGCGTTCGAGCAGGCCGCCGGCTTTTTGCGCATTCGCGAGGGTGACGAACCGCTGGACGCCAGCGCCATCCACCCCGAAAGTTATCCTGTCGCGCGTAAGCTGCTCAAACGGGCCGGATTGTCCGAATCGGCCTCGCTCGAAGAGCGCGAAACGCGGCTCAACGCACTCAAGGAAACCAACTCCTTCGCCGGGCTGGCGGCTGAATTAGGGGCCGGCGAGCCGACACTGGCCGACATCTTCGAGCAGCTTTTGCGCCCCGGGCGCGACCCTCGCGCTGATCTGCCGCAGCCCATCTTACGCAGCGACGTACTTTCCATGGACGATCTCACACCCGGCCTGCAACTGGACGGCGCCGTGCGCAATGTGGTTGATTTTGGCGCCTTTGTGGATATTGGCGTCAAGCAAGATGGGCTTCTCCACCGCAGCCAGATTCCATTCGGTACGGTACTCAACGTGGGCGATGTGATTGCCGTCGAGGTGCAGAAGGTGGAAAAGGAGCGCGGCCGGATTGCCCTGGGCTGGCCTGGAAAAAAGGCTGTAGATTGGCAAGTGAGATGAATCTGAACAGGATTACAATTGATTGATTGCTCAGTTGAGCATCAGGTCGATCTCGACCGTCCCATAGCTAATGTGCGACTGATAAGGAAGCCCACTGTGTCGGATCAGGCGCAGCATGCGTTCATTGCCGGCCTCGACTAGCAGACGCCACCGGAGCAGACCCTGCGCCAGGGCGAGCCGGCTCAACTGTTGAAAAAGCAGACGCCCCAGCCCATAGCCCTGAAAGCGATCCTCGACCAGAAAGGCCGGCTCGCCCGCGCTGTTCGTCGCAGCATCGACCAGGTAATAGGCGAAGCCCACCACCTGAGGCGGCGCGGCCACGGATGGACGCTCGACCACCGCGACAGCGGCAGCACCTTGGGTGGGCGAAAGACGGCACATCTGCTCGATTTCTTCCGGTGACGGGCGATAGGGGCGCAGATAACGCAGATAGAGCGTTGTCGGCGAGAGTCGCTCGTGCATCGCTGCAATGAGCGGGGTATCGCTCGGCTGCGCTGGCCGGATTGAGAGCGTGGCCGCTTCGGCCAATCGAATGTTTCTTAATTCCATGATCCACCCCCCTTACACACTAGTCAATTTGACAACCAGCGCCAACCGGGATATATCAATGACAATTATAGGACTTACACAAGCCTTGACTGAAGGTTTGTTTGTTGACGAAATTGTCTCTCCTGATGGCAATCAGGCGCTGCGTAAGTCACCAGATACTTTCCACATTTTCCGGAGGAACCGATGAACTCAGGCTTTCGTACAGGTTTGATCGCAGTGATCGCCGCCATGTTGCTTTTGGCGGCCCTCAAAGGCGCCCTTTCCCCGATCCCGGTGGAGCCAGCCCCGCGGCCCGAACCCACGCCTACCCCAACCGCGCCGGCGACGGATACGATTACCGAGACGGTCGCGCCTGCGGAGACTGAAACGCTCACCGAGACAATGGAGTTGACAGCCACCACCCCTATCACAGGGAGCACCGAAGTTACGGCCACCGTCGAGGTGACCGAGACGGTGGCGCCCACTGAAGGCGAGGCCCTCACCGAGACAGTTGAGGTGACGGCCACCGCCCCGCTCACCGAAGGCGCAGAGGTCACGGACACGGTTGGATTGACGACCTCCATCGCGCCGACCGCCACCGAGTCACTCACCGAGACTGAGGGTC
>JAHDWG010000020.1:0-22565 GCA_023384495.1 Caldilineaceae bacterium | reverse complement strand
AAACAGTGGCCCCCACATCGACCACACCGTAGCGCAACGCCGACGAGCCCGAGCCGTCATGCGGGCCCGTCGCGTTGGCGCATACCATTACGCGGGTTGGGCGCTGGCGTTGAGTGAAATGGCGGCGCCCGTCTCCTCTTTAGCTGTGTCCACGTTGCGTACGGCAGGGAAGAGATACATGCCCAGGCAGAGTGTCGCCCCTGCAATGGCGGCGCCCACCATCATCAACCCAATTCCTGCGCCGGGACCAACGCCCACCAACCATCCAAAAACAGAACCGTAGGGTGCGCCGGGTTGCATGGCCGGCTCTAGCCAGCCGTCGGCGAGCACGCCGGCCAGCAGGTAGCCCAGCGGCGCCAGCGCCTGCCCCCACATGTTCTTGGCTGTGAAGACGCGGCCCTGCAGGCCAGGGTCCACCTGATCTTGCCAGATGGCGTCATTGCACGCGCCGATGATCGGGATAAAGAAGGAGCCAAAGATGGCGCCGACGATCCAGACGGGCAAACTTTGACCCATCCCCAAGAGGGTGTCGCCCAATAGGAACGAAGCCGCCGCGCCGAGCAAGACGCCATGAACACGCCGGCGAGGCCCTCCCCAAAGGCTCATGAGGATCGCTCCGGCCACCCCGGCCAACCCCATCGCCCCCTGTACAGTGGCCAGCGCCAGTTGATCACCCCCACTCCGCGCCAGGATCATGGCCGGCAGCGTCGAGAAATAGGTCAGCGCGGCGATAAAGTTCATGCCCGTGAAGGCAAAGGTAAGGCCTGCCAGCCCCGGTCGCCGCCAGATATACTGGAAGCCAAAGGCCATTTCTCGCCAGAGCGCGCTGTTCGGCGCGGCTGCGGGCTTGTGATCCTGGTGGCGCGCCTCAGGAAAGCGCACCAGCAGCAGCGTCACCACGGCGATGCCAATCGTAGCCAGGTCCACCAGCATGACGCCGGCAAGCCCAATGGTGTAGAGCGCAACCCCACCGAGGACCGGGGCCAGCACCTGGGCGCCATTTTGCGCCAGCGCGCGCAACCCACCGGCCCGTCCGTAGTGTTCTCTGGGCACAAGCAGCGTAGAGGCTGCGGTGTAGGCCGGCGCCTGGAAGGCTTCGAAGACGCCCGTCAGAAACTCGGCCACATAGAGATGCCAGATTTCCAGATGGCCGCCTATGTGCAGCGCCAACAATCCCAGGGTCATCATCCCGGCGGCCACGTCGGCGGCGAGCATGATCCAGCGCCGCGGCAGCCGGTCGATCCAGACGCCGGCAAGTGGGCTTGCCAGGATCAACGGGAGGAAGGCAAAAAAGCCAAACAGGGCGACTGCGGTGGCCGGGTTGCCCTGTTCCACAGCTCGTTCATACGTCCAGATCAAGAGGGCAAAGCGCGTCATGGCCGTGCCAATGCGCGAGACGAGCTGCCCAAACCAAACAGTTAAGAAGATTTTCATTGTAATGACTTCCCTCATCCGTGAGGCATCTTTGCGGGATGCCCCTTTGCAGTGGTGATGTAGGACTTACGCAAGCCCTGACTGAAGATTTGTTCGTTGACAAACCTGTCTCTCCTGATAACGATCAGGCGCTGCGTAAGCCATGTGATAATGTCTTTGTGCAGACACCAGACACCAGACACCGGCCCTTGATGGAACCGTGAGGGCTGGCCCTCTGATCGGTTGGGCGCCCAATCTGCTTCATGGCGCGGCGATCATCGACCAAAGCGCCGCCAAACCTGCCGGCAAGTCTGCGCCACACGACCGCTCAGCGATAGGTGATTACATCCCCTTAACGCCTGTTGCACGAATAGATGATGCGCAATGTTGCGCTCTTTCTCTCGCTGTATGACCTGCGCCAACATGACATCTAGCTCTGAGTAATACATGGTTGGTTGCTCCCTGTGATAATGTCTGCTTCGATGACGGTTACATGAGCGGTTGATGCTCAACACAGTTGCCGCCTACTTCAGCCAAGGCGCCCTCGGCTGGCCGTAGCCCGCCGACCTTTTGCAGCCCGTCGCGAATGGCGCGCGCCAGGCGGCGGGTGTACGCCGTCAACGGCGCGAGCGCCAAAGGCGTCGCTGACGGTGGGGAAGCGGCAGGGCGGCGCGCGTCCGCCACTTCCCACACAAGCACCTGGGCGTCAATGTCGATCTGCCCAAAGGCTTTGGCCACCGAGATACGGTGATGACCATCGCGCACAAAGTAGGCGTCGCCAATCTGCACTAGCTCGACGGGCGGCAGCCCGATGTCCGCCATCCGCGCGATGGCGATGCTGATCCACCGTTCGGCGCTGTGCCCTTGCAGGGGGCGAAACTGGGCGTCAAAGTCACCCGCCCGTCCTTCACTGCCCTGGATGGCGGCAATCGGCACGGTGCGGATCCCACCTGAATGGCCGCTCTTCACCTGCCGCCCCTCAAGATGCGTGTACAAGTTGCACAGTTTCTCCATGCGGCCCAACAGCCTCCTTGCAACCCAAACGCGACGGGCATGGGTTTGGATGACGCGGAACTTTTCTACCGCCTCTGCTCGCATGGCTGTTCTGCTCTGGTTCTGTGCCAACATTGTGCGCCTCTTTTCTCTCGATAGCTTTCGCAGGTTGGAAACCCTTGCAAACCTATAATCTATCCTGTCGATAAGCATACACAGGCAGCGTCTTCGTAACGTCGCTGCATGCGTCCGCTGGCGCGTCTCTTAGACGTTGTTGTGCGGTTGCTTTGAAAACCGGGCTTTGCGGAGATGCGTACGGCTTCGACTAACTCCGGTTTTCAAACAGAGCTCAGGATACCTACCGTCACAGAGAATGGGCGATTGTCGCCCTCACGTGTGCTGGCCTTCTGTGTACGCCGCCTATCATGACACAGGCGCCCAGGGCGCGCATCAGACGAAAGTTGGAAAACGGGTTGATTGGAGGTTTAGGCAAGGTTGGGTTGTTGGATTGGAGAGTTTACCAGCCGAAGTGGCGCGCCGATGGATTGGAGAAGCGGGGGGAATACCAGGCGGGTGGAGCCAACAACAGACCGGCTCTACCCGTTGATGCAACGTCGTGCGAGTGCAATCGAAAGAAAGCGGTTGGGGCGAGAGGTTACGCCGCAGCAGGGTCGTCGATGAGGTTGAGCGAGCGCGCATGGGCAACTGCGCGCGTCCGGTTGTTGACGCCCAGTTTGCCGTAGATCTGCCCGGTGTAGAATTTGACGGTGCCGACCGAAAGCACCAGTTCGTCGGCAATTTGTTGATTGCTCAATCCTTCTGCAATCAACTGAAGCACTTCCAGTTCACGGTTGGTCAATGGTTCGATCAAGGGTTGGTCAACCATGGTGGGCCGCTGCCGGGGCGATGCGCCGCGACTGGGGAGTGGCAGGCCGGCCAGTGTCGCCAATGTCTGTTCCAGCATATCATCCAGCGCGATTGGCGCGGCCGCCGCCCTATTTGAGTTCATTACCGGCTCGGATGCACCGTGCGCGCGCAGAGCAGCAGCCGCATCGCGCGTGACGTGGCTACTCATTGGGTGCGTGCTTGCCAGCGCCAGTAATGGCTGCGCCAGCTCGGCATGATCGGTTGCGTCGAACAGATGCGCCACGCTCACCAATACGGCAAGGCAGAGAGGGCGCCAACCCATCTCCATTGCGATCTGGAGCGCTGCATAGAGATGTTCTCTGGCCTGCGCAAAGTCGCCCTGGCGCAGGGCCGTATCACCCAGCCCCTGCAGCGTCCCGGCCAGGCCGCCTCGATCATTCACGCGCTGATAGATGGCGAGGCTGCGGTGATAGCGTTGCTCGGCCTCCGCATAGTCATTCTGGAGGCAAGCGATGCGCGCCAGGTGCGAAAGCGCAACCGCCATCCCCTCGGGGTCATGAAAGGCCTCGCGCACAAAGTAGCACTGTTGGTAGTATTGGCGCGCTTCTTCATATTCGCCCAGGCCGCGGCTCACCTCACCGAGCAGGGCAAGCATATAGGCCATCATCCATTCATTCCCGGTGAGCCTGGTGAGGCGATAGCCAGCCTGGGCGTGGCTACGCGCTTCCCCATAACGGCCCTGCGCGACATCGACGCTGGCCAAGATGTAATGCGCGGTCTGAAGATTGAGGAGATCATTGCGCGCCTCATGCTGCTGGCGGCTGGCTTCGGCCAATGCACTGGCTGTGGCGTAGTCTCCACGCACCACGGCAAGCAGCGCCAGACCCATCGCCGGGTCTGTGCCAAAACCGCTGGGCAGTGGGCGGTCGAGCGCAGCCTCGATTGCCTGACTGCGGCTAAAAACGCGCTGCGCCTCGTCAAGGCGCCCCAGCCGGATCGAATTCCACCCTTGCATGATCAGCAGCATTGATTCCACGCCTTGCGTGGCTGGGGTTTGCTCTAGCGACTCACACAGCGAGATCGCCCGGTCAAGCGCTTCCGCTGCTTCTTGATAGCGCCCCTGCATGTCGCAGTATTGAAAGAAGGTGTAGGTTGCCTGCGCCAAAAGGTCGATGCGACGCTGGGCCACAGCATAGGACCAGGCGTGACGGATGTTCTCCAGGTCGACACCGATCTCCTGTAGCACTGCTCGCTGGCGCCCGCCACTGATGTCGTCCACCCGTTGGTCCAGAAACGCGGCAAAATAGCAGGCATGGGCATTGAGCGCTTCCTCAGCTTCATGCGGCGTCTGGTTTAGCTGTTCTTCGGCGTATTGACGCAGCAACCCGTGGAGCTGATAGCGCCCGTCTGGCTCCCAGCGTAACAACGATTTGTTGACCAGAGATGACAACAAAGGTAAGGTCGCGCCAACCACCGATTCGGCGGCGAGACGGTGAAAGCCGCCGCGGAAAACAGCAAGCCGTTTGAAGGTCTGACGCTCGGTGTCGGACAACATTTGCCAGGTCTGATTGAAGATGGCGACCATGCTCCGGTGCCGTTCGGGCATGTTGCGCAGGCTCGTCGCCAAAAAATCGATATTCCGTTCGATCTCGTTGGCAATCGTGCTGCAATTGAGCGTTTTGGTCCACGAGGCCGCCAGTTCGAGCGCGAGGGGAAAGCCCTCAACAAGCTGACAGATGCGCACGACGCCGGCGCACTCCGTGGTCAATGAAAAGTCAGGGCGGATCCGCCGCGCACACTGGGCAAACAACTGTATGGCGCTATATCCCGCGAGCTCGTCGGGCGCCGGCAAACCGGTGGGGTAGGTAAGCCCGCTGAGGGGATAGAGCCATTCCTCCTGTAGATTGAGCGCCTCACGTGAGGTGACGAGCAGTTTGCTGTGAGGGGATTCGTGTAGCAATGAGGAGAGAAAGGCGATCCCTTCCTCGCCGGCATCGGTGGCGTCCGCCATCAGCTCGTCGAAACTATCCAAAACCAGCAGCAGCGCCTTGTTACTCAGGAATTGCAGAATCCTTGTTTGGGGTGATTCTTGACCAGAAGTTGGGCACGCGACTGCGTCCGCGATTGCCGTAATCAGCGAATCCAATCGATGCGACGGCTGAATTTTTACAAAGAAGACGCCGTCGAGTGGCGCCCATGCCTGCACATGTTCGTCCGGTTGCGGATGGTCGGTGGCCGCCTCAATCGCCAGCCGCGTCTTGCCGATGCCGCCCGGCCCCGTGATCGTCAGCAAGCGACAGGCCGGGTCGGCCAGCAGGTTGGAAACGGCCGCACGCTCTGCACCGCGGTCGATAAAGGGCGTGAGCTGTTTGGGCAAGTTGGCAATGTGTCGAAATGGGCGATTCATGATGCAAACGACTCCTTGATTTCCGAAGCAGACGCTGATTTGGTCGGTGCTTGTCGATGCGGGGCTGTCTTGCTCATTCCGATTGGCAAATTCAGTGGATCACAGATCGGGCTTGTAGGTGAGCCGGCGCTATGGAAACCGCCGCTGCAAATTCGTGATCTACTGAAATTCACATTGATCGCTTGAGGATTATATCAAAAACCTGCGACGCACCCCAATGCACCTGGGGCTTGGCTTCAAGACGCCCGTCCGCACATCTTCGCGACGATAGCGCCAGAAGTAGGTAAAGAGAGGTAGGTAATGCCCGTCAATCGGCTAACAGTTTTCTGACAAAAGTCTCTTTGAGGATCATCCACAAATCTATAGGCATCTGCCGCAGACCGTGATACACTACGGTTATGTACAACAAAATTCGGGCCTTGCCCGTCCGGCGCCGCACTGTGTCTGTTTTGTTGTTGGTGACCTTGCTGGCTACTCATCTACTAACACGCATGGCTGCATCGGGCCAGACGCACCAGGAACCAATGCCCCCCCATGCGCTATTTCTGCCGGTGGTGAGCAGCGCCGCCGACCCATCGGTCACCGTGGCCGGTCGCTATATTGTCACGTTCAAGGCAGACGCGCTGGCGACCTCGTTGCGCGGTTCCGCCCCCCTCGTAACTACAGCCGCCGCAGCCGAAGTGGTGGCCGCTGCCTATGATGGTGTGATCCACCATATTTATAGCCATGCGCTTCAGGGTATGGCTATATCATTGTCTGCTGACGCAGCCGCAGAATTGGCAACCGAGCCCTGGGTCGCCGCCATCGAGCCAGACCGGATCGTGCGCCTGGCCAATGTGCAGACCCCAGCCACCTGGGGGTTGGATCGCATCGACCAGCGTGATTTGCCGCTGGATAACCGCTACGCCTACGCCGACAACGGCGCGGGCGTGCACGTCTATGTCATCGATACGGGTATCCGGGCCAGCCACGTCGAGTTTGCTGGGAGGATTGGCGCTGGCGCCTACGCCATCGTCGATGGGCGGGGAACTGATGACTGCAACGGGCATGGCACCCATGTGGCCGGCACCGTGGGGGGAACTGCCTATGGCGTGGCCAAGGGGGTCACGCTGCACCCCATTCGCGTGCTGGATTGTGATGGCAACGGCGCGCTTACCGGCGTCATCGCCGCCGTCGATTGGGTGACAGCCAATCACGAGGCTCCGGCTGTGGTCAATATGAGTCTGGGCGGCGACATCTCCAACGCGCTGGACACGGCAGTGCGCAACTCGATTGCCGCGGGCCTGGTCTATGTGGTGGCGGCGGGGAATAGCAACGCGGATGCCTGTGGGGAGTCGCCGGCGCGGGTGGCCGAAGCGCTCACGGTGGGCGCATCCAGCAGCACTGATCAACGGGGCTGGTTTTCGAATCACGGCGCCTGCCTTGATCTCTTTGCCCCAGGGGTGGAAATCACATCGGCAGACAAGCCTCACGATACAGCGACCGCAATCATGAGCGGTACGTCGATGGCGGCGCCCCACGTGGCCGGCCTGGCCGCGCTGGTGCGCCAGGCCCAACCCGGCGCATCGCCCGCGCTCGTGGTGGAAGCGATTCTCACCCATGCTACAGACGGGCGGCTCAGCAACATCGGCGCCGGATCGCCTAATCTGCTGGCCTACAACTGGCTCGGCGCCGGCCCCTTGCCAACAGCTACGCCCACGGCAACGTTGACACCGACCGCCACTACCACCCATACGCCAAAAGCCACCCATACGGCGACGGCGTCACCGACCGCGTCCCCCACGATGACGCCCTCGCCCACCTCATCGCCCACAGCGACATCGTTGCCTTCCACTGTGGTGACTGACCCAACGAAGACGCCAACATCCACCTCGACGCCCACACTTGTCCCGACGATGCCTCCGCCGGCGGATGTTGACCTGGCCGGCTACGCCCATGAGCTTTGGGTGGCCCCCCATACGCCGCGCCTGGGCGCGCAGGCGCAAATTGGGGTGGTTGTCCATCAGTTTGGGAATACAAAGGGTCTCGACCGAGTTCGAGTTCAGTTTTTTGCCGGCGCGCCCCATGCGGGGGGAGTGTTGTTGGGGGAGGAGCTTCTCGGCGCACAGGCTGCCAATGGCCTATATACCGTGGCCACTTCATGGCTGCCGACGCAAACAGGGCCGGTTGAGATCTATGCCTTGATCGACCCGGACAATCGCGTGTTCGAGATCGACGAATCCAATAACCTGGTCCACCGCACATTAACGGTGATGGATGCGCACCCCGACAGCGAGCCGCCCGTAGTGGTCGATCTGTTGCTCAACGGCGGGTCTGCAATCACCGCGCAACCGGCGGTCAGCGCCACGGTGCGGGCTCAGGACACGGGTGCGGCTGCAAGTGGCGTCGCCTACCTCTTTTTTGTGGAATATCGATTGGCTCTCGATACCGGTACGTGGGCGCCGAGATTGGAAACGGCTGCCTGGCTTCCCCACCAAGCGGTGGCTCCCAACGCTTCGACCCACGTTCGTCCTCTTGCGCCTGGCCCAGGGCTGACTTATTTGCAGGTGTGGGCTGCCGACCGAGCCCTAAACATTTCCGACGCGCCCGGGAGCGCGTCCATCAACTATATTCCACCACAGATCAACGTGGCGGCGGACGAAGCGGTCATTTATCGGTTCGTGCTGGCCCATGGCGAGACAATCCACGTGCAGGCGCTGCCGCACACCGGCGATCCCGACCTCTTTCTCTGGGCGCCCGACCATGCCACGCGGCCGCCGTGGGTGAGCAACCGTTCTGGCATGGTGGCAGATACGTTGACAGTGGTTGCGCCGGTCAGCGGAGCGTATCAGCTCGAACTGATTGGCCATACAGCAAGCGACTTTGCGCTCACGGTCGAAATTGGGACAGCAACGCCATCCACCGCGGTGGTGAGCGGCGAGCAGCCCGAGCAGACCAAGACAATCCCAGCTTCGCCGCGTGTGGCGCTGACCGCCTTACCTAGCCAATACCTCGCCGTAACGCCCCCCGACCTACAACCATCCTTTACGGTTCACCTGCCGGCAGTTATGCGTTAAAAACCCACCCGCACAGCGGTTATGGATCGTCTGCAAGTACAAGGTGACAGTCACTTTCAGAAGTGACTGTCACCTTGCCTCATAGCAAACTCACGACGTGAAAACTGTACTAAGCTGGTTGCTGCAGCGACGGTTTGGGGGTGAGGCGAAGCGCATGGGCGGGCGCCGTCGCCAGATCATCCGACATTGTGATGCGCAACCCGGCGTCAGTGTTGGCCCAGGCCAGGGGTTGGCCAGAGCCGCCCAACAGATGGACTTCTGTTTCGGGCGCGGCGCGCAGCCCGGCGATGGTCAGCGCGCCGGGTGGGGGCGTCTCGAGCAACGTGGCGTAGAGCGCATCATGCTTCTGAGTAAAGCGCACGGGTATGCCGTCGGTGGTGACGCCCTCGGCGTGTGCCCAAGGCTGCGTGTCGAAGATCGCCTCACCATTGGCGCGCAGCCATATCCCCAACCCCTCTAGCCGTTGTCGTTGCAGCTCAGAAATTTCTCCGTCGGCCGTGGGCCCGATGTTGAGCAGCAGATTTCCATTTTTGCTCACAATGTCCACCAACAGACGCACCAGGTTCTCCACCGTCTGATATTGCTCCGGCCCCTCAATGTGATTAAAGCCAAACGAGGCGCCGATCCCCCGGCAGCTCTCCCACTTCTTTGTGCGAATCTCGCTGAACGAGGTGTACTCGGGCGTCTCGAAATCAAAGTGATTGTCGCTCACCTGATGCCCCTCTTCCAATGCAAAGCGTTGGGCAAAGCGGTTGTTCACCACGCCGTGGGGGATCTTGTTGTAGTAGTCAGCAAAAAGCTCATTGAGGTTGGTGGCCGTCGGATACGCGATGTCATTCCAGAGGATGGCAGTCTCATAGCGGTCGATCAGCTCGCGCCAGTGGCCGTTGGCATAGGCCACATAATCGGGCGTCTGCGGCACACCGGCGGGAATGTCGGCAATGTCCTGGATCACCTTGGTGTTGAAGGTCCAGTCCAGCCCGCCCGAGTAGTAGAGGCCCATCTGCATGCCCCGGCTGCGGACGGCGGCTGTCAGGTCGCCCACGAGGTCGCGCTCGGCGTGATAGTGGGGGTAGAAGGGGTTTGGCTGGCGGCTGGGCCAGAGCAGAAAGCCATCATGGTGTTTGGTGGTCAGCACCACATAGCGGGCGCCCACCTGCTGAAAGAGGCTGGCCCACGCGTCCGGGTCCCACGCGCGCACGGCGTGGTTGAAGCGCGGGGCAAAGTCGGCATAGGTGAAATTGGCGCCGTAGGCGGCGCGGTGAAACTGTTGGGTGGCGCTGCCCTCGATCCGGTACGAATTCATATACCATTCGGCGTATGGGTTGTTGGCAAACCATGCGGCCCAGTCGCCCGAGGCGAGAATCTCGCTCAGTTCGCCGGCAATTGGCGCATAGGCGGGCACAGCGTAGAGGCCCCAGTGGACAAAGATGCCCAGCTTGGCGTTGTGAAACCAGTCGGGGACGGGATGTGCCTGCACGGATTCACGCGTCGGTTGGTAGAACATTTCGCCTCCATCAAACCTATGGTTCGTCCACGAGCCGGTCGTTCATCACCTGTTGCGCCCGTTCTTCGCGATAACGGCGCAGGGCTGCGCGCAGTTGGGGCTGTTGGTTGCCCAAGATGGCTACCGCCAACAGGCCGGCGTTGGTAGCCCCAGCGGCGCCAATCGCCATCGTCGCCACAGGCACACCGGCGGGCATCTGCACAATCGAGAGGAGCGAATCGAGCCCGTTGAGCGCCCGGCTTTGGATGGGCACCCCGATCACGGGGAGGAGAGTATGCCCGGCCACCATGCCAGGCAGATGGGCGGCCCCCCCGGCGCCGGCGATGATCACCGCCAGGCCGCGGCTTTCGGCGGTGTGGGCATATTCCACCATCCAGTCGGGGGTGCGGTGGGCCGAGACAATGCGGCATTCGTGCGGCACGTCGAAGCGTTTCAACACCTCCGACGCGGCCTGCATGGTCTCCCAATCCGAGCGACTGCCCATGATCACGCCGACGATTGGGGAGGGGGTGGCCAACGGTGGTTTGCTCATCGCGCTATCTCTTCGATTGGAAATGGGGAATGATTCTCATGTCGCCGGGTTACTGGCCTTGCAGCCACTGCCTGAGGTTGCGCTCGATGCGCGGCCCGGCAGGGATTTCACCCGGTGCAAAGGGTTGCCCGGTCAGCCGTTCATAGATATGGATATAGCGCGCGGCTGCCTGGACGGCCAATTCCGGGGGAAGCGGCGGGGGCAAGCCTTCCCCCCGGTAGCCGCGGGCGGCATAATGAAGCCGGATGAATTCCTTGTCAAAGTTTTCCGGTTCTTCGCCGGCCGCGTGGCGGGCGGGGTAGCTGTCGGCCAACCAGAAGCGGCTGGAGTCGGGCGTGTGGGCTTCATCGATGAGCAGCAACTCGCCGGTGGGGGCCACCCCAAACTCATATTTGGTGTCGACCAGGATCAGGCCGGCGCGTTGGGCAACGGCCTGCCCATGTTGAAAGAGCGCCACGGCGGCCTCGCAGATTTGCGCCCATTCGCGCGCCGAAGCGAGCCCCATCTCCACCACCTGGGCGCTGGTGATGCGTTCGTCGTGGCCGCCATCCGCCGCTTTGGTTGTTGGTGTAATGATCGGCTGGGGCAGGGGGTCATTCTTTTGCAGCCCATCGGGAAACGTCAGCCCGTAAATCTGGCGTTCGCCCTGGCTATACTGATACCAGAGGGAGGTTTTGGTCACCCCCGAAATGTAGCCGCGCACGACAACCTCGACGGGCAAGGGCCGGCAGGGGCGGGCAATGGTGACATTCGGGTCGGGCGTGGCAATCAAGTGGTTGTCGATGATGGATTGCGTCTGGGCAAACCAGAAGGCGGCAAGTTGGTTGAGCACCTGCCCTTTGAACGGGACAAGCCCCAACACGTGGTCAAACGCTGAGAGGCGGTCGGTGGTGACCAGAATGAGGCAGCCGGCATGTTGATAGAGGTCGCGCACCTTGCCGCTGCGTTTAGGGCCGAGGCCCGCCAGATCCACACCAGCCAGCGCGTTGGGGAGCGACTCCTGCAAAAAGCGCGTATCTGCCATTGCGATTGCCCAGTTACCAAAATCGATGATTACACGGGGCGGAGGCCAAAGTAGACTTGCCCACCGGCCAATGTCTGCAAGATTGATTCTGGCGCTCGCCAACGCAGGAGCTGGTTTAGCTCGTTGGGTGATAGCGGCGTGTTGTTGTTGGCCAGAAAAACGCGAAAACAGGCGGAGGCCAGCGGAAGCCGCTCGTTGATGTAGTCGGGGTCGTTGGCGCAGCGCGTCCGCAAACATTCCCGTAGCGCATCGGTGCGGCGCACTTCGCCTGTGTCGGGGTCGATCCAATCCACATCTTCGGTGTTCTGGTAATTGGCAAAGCGCTCGCGGCACTCTTCGCAGAGCTGGTCGCGCAGATAGATGCGGAAGTTTTTGCCGCTCTGCTCCCACCAATCATAGTCGATGTGAAACTTGGTATCCACCGTTGGGCGGAAGCGGGCCAGCTTTTGCCGCAAAAGGCTTTGGGTCATGCGCAAATTCTCCTCAATCGCGCCATACTGCGGTTGGTTTGAAAACCGAACTTTGCAAAGACGCGTACCCTTTCGAGCCACTCCAGTTTTCAAACAAAGTTCAGCATCATAGTGTATTATGCCAGCGCAAAGAAGCCCCCCCCGACATCGCGGAAGCGCCGATTCGAGATCAGAGCGTAGAAGATCGGGCCAGGAGGGCTGCGGCGGAGTATGTTTACGGCACTGTACACGCTCTTGGCGTGTACGGTTCCCTGTGGGTTGAGCTTGGTTAATTCCGGCACCACCTGCTCGACGAGTTGTGGCAGCGTCATGCCGTCGCGCTGGACCCGTTCGCGCAAGGCGTCGATCTCGTCGCTTTGTTCTTCGGCGAGGATCATGTATTCGTCATATTCGCAGGCAACCTGGATCTTGTTCATCTCCAGACGCAGGCGACCGGCGGCCAGATCGGCGCTGGCCATGCGCGCCCATTCCCGTTTGGGGCGGCGCGTGCGGTAGTCGACAATCACTTCATTGGCGGTGCTGGACCGTTCCAACGTAATGTAGGCGCCCACGGGCAGTTGATGGTCATCCATCCACTTGGCCAGCCCCGAGACATAGCGCCCCTCGTGGACTACCCAGCCATTGAAGCGGGTGCCCCAGCGCCCGTCCACCAGGGTCACGATCGATTTGCCGCGGGTGGCGGATGGAAAGAAATTGACCGTGCGCCCATTGATGGGCAACGTGCCAAAGCGCCGGTGGGGATAGGTGAGGGTGAGCACGGTACTGGGCACGACGCGCGGAATTTCGCTCGTCAGGCTGCTTTCACCCCATTCGTCGTCCAGCTCCCACTCGATCTGCAGCAGTTCGACGCTCAGCAGCGCACGGTTGTAGGGAATAGGGCTATACTTGAGCAGCGCGGGCGGGTTGACCAACTCAGGGGGTTCCAGCCGCTTGAGATACCACAGCTTCTCGCCACCGCTCTGGATCTGATCAAAGCGCGGGTCTTGACTGAGGGCGTAGTTGAGGCTGATGACGCGCATGGTGGGGTTGACATGCTCCGGCATTTCCATTTCGGCCAGCATTTGTTCGGGGCTGACCGGTTTGCCCTGCATCTCGATGAGCGCCTCAGCAATGTTGAGAAAGCCAACATGAATCTCGGCCAGCATATCGGCGAGCATCCAATAGCCGTCGACCTCGACAAAGTCGCGACTGCGGTCGCTCTCTTCCAGCCCATAGAGCAGGCTTTCTTCAATTTCGTTGCGGTAGAGCGAATATAGCTCGGCGGCCGAAAGCTGTTTGTTCTCTTTGGCGGCGAGGGCGCCATCTTCGTCATTGAGGCGGTGATGTTTGAGACTGGCGGCGAATTCGCGTTGACCTTCGGCGAACTTCACCTTGATCACCTCAAAATCACCATGTTCGGGGTTTTCACCCCGGCGCACCTCAACCACTTCGCCCACGGTAAATTCAAGCGCGGGAAAGACAACTTGTTGCCCAACTGCATAGTGCTGCTTGGGCACATACATGACGCCTTTTGCAAGCTCCGCCTCAATTTTGGCGTTTTCGCGACGAAGATATTCTTCCACCAGCGCCGTCGCCAATTCGGTCAGCGTTCGGGGCGTCTGTAAATCGAGCAGGAGTTGATAAAGGAATTCGAGATCATCCGGCGTAACTTCAAACTGATCACGCCAGAATGCTGCGGTTTGGGTCTGGCGTTGCAGCACGCAAGGCTCCTATCATCTAAACGTGATGAACTGAATTCAATGTCGACTGGAGCAACCCTGGCTGAACGATACAGACAACGATACGGACAGGATGGGTATAGATAGAGGATGTCTCTACGTCGCCAGTCGTAGCAACTTGGCATTATAGCAACAGGTCTGGCAAAGCGCCAAATAGTCACGATAGATTTGTCGCGACATCCGCCAGCGCCATATCGCAACTTGTGTCGATGCCGGCTTGTCATCTTGCGGTCAATTGGGTTAACATAAACGGTGTTGCAATCACCTCGTAGGGCCTAACCGAATCACGCTGCGACGCACGTTGGGGGCTGCCGGAGCAGCCGAGCAGTGAATCGGCGCCCGCAATCAGGTACGAATAGGCTCAACATTCACGCAGTTACCAGCGCAACGAAAGCATCAATCATGGCCAACCGAACTGTTGCTCTCATCCTGGCCGGCGGCGCCGGCACGCGTCTGACTGTGCTCTCGGAAGAACGGGCCAAGCCGGCTGTGCCCTTTGCCGGCAAATTCCGCATTATCGACTTCACGTTGAGCAACTGTGTCAATAGCGGCATCTTTACTGTAGGGGTGTTGACCCAGTATCGACCGCACAGCCTCAACGACCACATCGGCATCGGCAAGCCGTGGGATCTCGACCGGGGACGTGGTGGCGTGCGTATCCTTCAACCCTATCAGGGGCGGCGCGGCCAGCAGTGGTATGCCGGCACCGCCGACGCCATTTATCAGAACCTTGACTTTCTCCAAGAAAACCGCGCGGATATGGCGTTGATCCTTTCGGGCGACCATATTTACAAGATGGACTATCGCCCTATGCTCGAATATCATCGCGAGCAAGGGGCGGACCTGACCATCGCGGTGATGCCGGTGCCGATTGAGGAGACCGACCGGTTTGGCATCATGCAGGTGGATGAGGATGGCCGTATTGTGCAGTTCTATGAAAAGCCCAAGGAGCGCGACAAGGGCAACCTGGCCTCCATGGGCATTTACGTCTTCAACACTCATATGCTGGCCCGCCGGTTGGGTGAAGGCTCCGCCAATAGCCCACGCGCTGACTTTGGCCAGCATGTAATCCCGGCCATGATCGAGGCGGGCGACCGCATCTTCGCCTATAAGTATGAAGGCTATTGGGTGGACGTGGGCACCATCGACTCCTATTGGGCCACCAACCTGGCGCTGAACCAGGCCGCGCCGCCGCTCAACCTCTACAGCGACAACTGGCCCATTCGCACCAAATCGGAAGAGCGCCCACCGGCCAAGCTCGACCCCCAGGCCAAAGTGTCAAGCAGCCTGCTTGCCAATGGGTGTGTGGTGCGCGGGCTGGTGGTCAACAGTGTGCTGGGGCCGGGCGTTTATATAAGCCCCGGCGCCGTGGTGAAAGATAGCATTGTGATGAACGACGCCTGGATCGGCCCCGGCGCGCTCCTCGACAAGGTGATCACCGACAAGCAGGTGGTGGTGGGCGCGGGGGCGGTGGTTGGGGTGGGCGAGGAATCGGTCGCTAATGAGCAGATGCCCGATAAGCTCAACGCGGGCATCACCGTGATTGGCAAGCGCGCTTTCATCCCCGATGGGGCGCAGATTGGGCGCAATGTGCTGGTCAATAGCGGCCGCGACGAGAGCGACTTCCCCGCCGATAAGATCGTCGCCGACGGCAAAACGATCTGAAAATTGGATACAGGATGCGGGATACAAGATGCACGCGCTTGACCACATATCCCGAATCCCGCATTCTGAATCCCGAATCACAAAGAGGCAACAATGACCACAGCCCTAGCCATGATCATGGGTGGCGGCGCCAGCGAAGAGCTGAGCGTGCTGACCGAGGTACGCTCGGAGCCTGCCGTGCCCTTTGGCGGCAAATTCCGCCTGATTGACTTTCCGCTGAGCAACTGCGTCAACAGCGAAATCTACAACGTCGCCGTCTTGACGCAATATCGCCCACGCAGCTTGAACAATCACATTGGGATTGGCAAACCGTGGGATCTGGACCGTACCGACGGTGGCCTACGCCTGCTACAGCCCTATCGAGGCGGCCCCTATGGCGATTGGCAGCGGGGCACCGCCGACGCCGTGCGTCGCAACCTTGATTTTGTACAGCAGCAGGACGAAGAGCATGTCCTGATCCTTTCGGGCGACCACATCTATCTGATGGATTATCGGCCAATGCTCCGCCAGCATGTGCGCACCGGCGCCGAGCTGACCATGGCCGTGCGCCGCGTCAACCTGCGCGAAACCCATCGCTACGGCATTGTGTCGGTGAGCGCCGATGATCGTGTGCTCGATTTTCAAGAGAAACCGCGCCGCACGCGCGAGACATTGGCGTCGATGGGCGTCTATATCTTCCGCAAGGATGTATTGGTCGAGCTGCTGGAGAACAGCACCCATGATGACTTTGGCCGCCATGTGTTGCCCGCCATGCTCAAGGCCCAACGCGCGCTCTACGCCTATACCTTTCCCGGCTATTGGGCCGATGTGGGGACGGTGCAGGCCTATTGGGAAGCGCATATGGGGCTGCTCTCTGAGAACCCCGCGCTCGACCTGTATGACCCCGAGTGGGTCGTTCACACACGCAGCGAAGAGCGGGCGCCCGTGAAGGTGGGCGCCAACGCACAGGTGGGGGGCAACCTGTTGGCCAATGGCTGCCAGGTGGATGGCATTGTCGAGCGCAGTGTGCTTTCACCGGGGGTCTATGTGGCGGAAGGGGCGATTGTGCGCGATAGCGTCATCCTCAACGACACTGTCATTGCTTCCGGCGCGGTGGTCGAGCGGAGCATCATCGACAAACAGGTCACGGTCGAGAGCGGCGCCAAAGTCGGCTACGGCGATGACAACACGCCCAACAAGCAGATGCCCGGTGTGATCAACACCGGCCTCACCCTGGTGGGCAAGGGCAGCATCATCCCCCCCGACCTCGAAATCGGGCGCAACGTCGTGGTGCATCCTTATAGTGTGGCCAAGGCCTTTGGCAAGCGCAAACGGGTCGAAAGCGGCGCCTGTATCGGCAAGGATATGCGTTGAGCGCCCGGCATGGATGAAGTCTGTATGGATGACGCTTGAATGGATGAAGTTCGTATGGATGAAGTTCGTATCGTCACCATTCAGCCCGAACACTTTGCCGCGCTCGAGGAGCTACAGCGCATCTGTTACCCGACGCTGGGGACGCAGGAGCTGATGTGCGCAGAGCACTTTGCCGCCCAATACCGGGTCTTCGCCGAGGGGCAGTTTGTGGCGCTGGCGGGCGAACAAGTAGTGGGGCAAGGCTCCGGTTTTTGGATCGACTTTGATTTTGACCACCCACAACACAGTTTCAAGGAAATTTGCGCCGGGTTCTTCTTTACCAATCATGACTCCAACGGCGCCTGGTATTATGGCGCCGATATTAGCGTCCACCCCGGGTTTCGCCGCCGGGGAATTGGGCGGTTGCTCTATCAGGCTCGGCAAGCGTTGGTGCAGCGCGCAAACCGTCGCGGCATTGTCGCCGGCGGGCTCATCCCCGGCTATGCCCAGCACAAAGGCCGCATGAGCGTGGGGGACTATGTCGAGCGGGTCGCATCCGGCGCGCTCGCCGATCCAACGCTCACATTCCAGTTGCGCAATGGCTTCCGCGTCTGCGGGTTGCTGGAGAACTATCTCGAAGACAGCGCCTCGGACAACTGGTCGACGTTGATCGTGTGGGAGAATCTGCACTATCGCGTCCCTGCGCAAGCATGAACTGCACGGCGTCACCACCTCACCGCTGATATCCGCCCGCGCCGCCATAGCCGGTCAACTCCACATAGCCGACGCCCTCAACGGCCTGGCCGGCCATGCCTCCTGTCACCGCGACCGCGCCTTCCCAATAGATAAAGCTGACCATCATCTCCTGATCCGCCACCAGAGGCGTAATGGTCAGGGTCACGTCGTGGGCTGGCAACTCGACGCGCCAGCCAGACGGGTATGTGAACCCCGTGCGCGGGCTGGTCCATTCTCCCCGCGGCGTCAGCAGAAGGTCGTCGGCCCTGATTGTGGTCTGCCGGCCATCGGCGTCCACCAAGGTCCCCTCGAAATCGGCCACCGCGCTGCCGTCACGGTTGCGCACCTGGGCGAACATGAGCACTGCGCCGTTGTCCAGTTGCACGCTAAACCAATCCCAACCCACGGCGTCGCCACTGAGCGCGCTGGTGCCAAACTCGTGGTCCATCCAACTGACGCCCCGCACATCGACTGTGCGGCCCGCCACGGTGACAGCCCCGGTGGTTTCAAGTTGCACTAAGCTATAGTAGTAGCTGGCGTTGCCCGGCTCCGGCCCCTTTTGGCTCAGACCGCGTTCGCCATGCAGGATCGGCGCGCGCGTTTCGCGCAGACGCAGGTCAAGCGCCACGATACCGTGTTGGCCCTCGGCGCGAGCCTGCATGTGGGTGACGCCCGGCGCTTCCGTCGCCACCGACCAATCCTCGAGCCAGACGGCGGAGTCGGGTTCAGCCGTGGCGCCGGCCAGGTCGCCCGCGCCGCGGCTGAAGCGTTCAAAGCTCTGATGGCGCTGGCCGGCCACATCGGTGACGGCAAAATGGGCCATGTAGAGCTGGTTGGTGGCCAGCGCCGATTCTCGTTCGGGCTGCTCCGGCGTCAGCGCGCTGCGAAAGAAGGTCAACTGATAGCCATAGCGCCGGCCTGCATCATCCTCCAGGTTGCCGGTGTAATACCACCACTCGGTGCGGTATTCGGGGTGGGGGCCGTGATCAAGGGGGAAGGTGAACTCCACCGGCGCATAGGCGCGGGCAAAGCCTTCGTCCGCCGACCCGCTCATGGCGCCGACAACATCGGCCACCGCAAATTGCGGCGACGGCGCGCAGGCCGCGAGGGTGATGAGACATAATCCCAACAGATAGGTTTTGACTGGCTTCATTCCTGTTGACTCACTCAGTTGCGAAACTCGCCATCAAGCTGTACGAGCCTACCCTATCGTATGGCCAAAGTCTGTGGTCATCAGCCCGGTTTCGGATGGCTAGATAGGCATCAAGTATTCTGTAATTGCGATATGATTGCCCTCAGATCGGGTATCGTTCCGACCGTTGCGCCCTGGCGGCCAAGGGCCGGTGAACGGAGCAATGCCCTTAGCTCGCTCGGTGTTAGCGGTGTTCTAGGCGGATTGGTCATCCCAATTACAAATGACTGCACGACTGCGGCTATCCCTGCGATTATCGCAGCCGCACTCGAGGTGCCGCCAAAATCACAGCGCAAGCCATCTTGCATGTCCAACGTCGTGACGTCTTGGCCCCAGGCCCAACAATCGATGCGCCCTCCGGAATTGGAGCCTCCTGCAGGCCCAAGTCCATTAGGATCACACCCACCAACCATGATGGCGCCAGAATCGTGCTGTTGGGAGGGTGACGGGCTCAAACAGGTGTCCAAATTGCCATTGCCGTTGCCTGCCGGTTCTACCACAGTGATGCCTAAGTCTGACAACACTCGCATGGCGGTCTGGACACTGGGATCGAGTTCGATCGGTATATACGCCGCACTGCCACAGTCGATGGAAGCGCTCGGTAACGCCTGTTGCTCGACCAGAAGAATGTTACCTGCCTGTAACATAGGCCGCAGCATATCCATTGCTTTGGCAACCGCGGGCAGTGATTCACCGCAACGAAAGATCGACGCCATCAATACTTGAGCGCCGTGGGCGATACCGGTGCATTCGAGTTGTGCTCCGGTAGCGGCCAGGATGCCTAATGTGCTGATTGCATGGCGGAGTTGTTGTGCTGGCGTGTTTGTGTCTGCCCTGGGACAGTTGCCCTGCACTGCGTGAAAGCTCGAATGACTCAAACTCTGATGGCTCCAATCCCAGCGCTTTTCGACTACCCCAATTCGCACCATGCCCGTATGGATGGCCATTCCGCCGCCACCCAGCTCTCTCCAGATTTCACGAACACCGGAGCCAAGGTAACCTGGGAAGTCTGTTTCGAACGAGACATTCAGGTCGTCGCCATCCACATACCCTTGGTGCATGACGCAAGACTGTGGAAGGGGTGCGGGCGGCGGTAAGACAACTGCATGTTCGACGATCTCAGTCCATTCTGAGAGGATCGCGCTGAGCTCGTAGGCGTCTTCTTCGGATCTAACGGCTATCTCATAGAATTGGAGGAGCTCGCGTGGATTCGCTGCCAAATCTCTATACGGCGGCTCCTCTACGGAATCACCCAATTGGGGAAACCGTTCCCTGAGTGATGGTCGGGCGATCTCCTGCTGCTCTGCGATGCGCTTTTCAATCTGTTGAACGTCCTCGGGTGACAACGTAGAAAATCGCCGTAGCAGCGTAATGCCGGCGAAACGCGCTGCTTCCTGCAATCGCTGCCATTCCTGCCTCAAGTCCCCGGGCAGCCACTCCTCTGCGTGATCTGGGTATGCGTCGGTTATGGACGGATAGTCAGAGAACTTGACGAGCACACCCCAGTTGGTATCATCAGAGGGGTTTTGATCGAATTTATCTTCACTTGATTCATCACTCATAAGATCCTCCTTATCTGGACTTTCGTGTTTAGCCCTGCCATCTTCAGTTGACTGGTTGAACGGCGTATTCTGACTTGACGCACAGTGTGTTGGAACTCCATCTTCCCGGGCCCATGCTGATTGCTCATGTTGCTAAGGTGATGTGAGCAACGGGCTGGGCGGCTGGCTAGGGGTCGCAGTTACGGATAAAGATAAAGATGTCTGGGTTGCAGGCGGTGTAGGCGTGATGGTTGTCTGGCCTGTCGGCAGCGCCTCGTCTGCGCCAGGCGCTGGCTCGGGGGTGACGGTTGAACTGGGGGTGGCTTCGATCAAGGCGGCATTGTTCGGGGTAGAATCCGGCTGCAATGTTATCTCAGGTGAAGCCGTTGTCCCGGTTGTTTCGGCTGTAATCTGCGCAGGATTAGGGGTTTCGGCCTGTGTACCGCTTTCCGGTGCTGCCTCTGGCCCCTCAGCAGAAGGCAGAGCTTCGGGCGTGGTTGCGGTCAATGTCTGAGACGGGCTCTCCGGTTCTTTCACGGCCCCAGGCACATGCCCTTCCACGGTGATGGGTGCGGTAGTGGTGGTTGTATCTGGATGGGCTTCTGTTGAAGCCGTAATGCCATTGGTGGCTGCTGCTGCAGAGCTTGCTGCACCGTTCGTGAGTGAAAAAGTGACTGTGATGGTCGTGGCGGCGGACGCTGACTGTGTTTCCGAGTACGGATGCGACATGGCGGATTCACCGATACCGGCATGCAGCTGGATAGTCTGCGACACGGATCGTGCATTCTCAGCGGAGAGTGCGACACTAATAGGCCCGCTCGGCCACTCTGCTGTGCTGACCAGTTCGCAACGCGGCATCTGCGAGGCCAAGACCGATGTGGACCACAATTCTTTAGTACCGGCTGTTGCCTTTGCTCTGATCGGGACACTGTCCGCAACGTCTTTGGTCTCCATACAGACCCTAAGCTGCCCCCCAATTTTCAAAATGGAGGGCGTCACGCGAATTGTTAGCTTCCCTTCGGGTGACAGAGCAACGGTGAGCGCACCCGGCAACGTCTCCGTAGCGGTTGATGTTGCACTTGGCTGCGGCGCATGGCCAAGCGCTTCAGGCTGCGTCGGCGTAGGGGTTGCGGCCGCGCCCGCAGCCGGCGGCGCGGCGAAACGGGTGGGCTGGATACCCTCTCGTGCGGTGGCCGGTTGCGCATGGGGCGGTGGCGAATCAGGTGGCAATGTCTCACTCCCACCGGCGACCACGCCTTCCTGCCGGGGCGCCGGCCGCCGGGGCAGGAAGATCTCGTCCCCGGCATAGAAGTCACTCGCGCTGCGGCAGCCGTTGGCGCGCAGGATGTGGTCCAGCGGCGTCCCTGTGCGGCGGGCCAGTTGTTCCGCCGTATCGCCAGGGAAGATGATGTAGCGGGCCCAGCCGGTGGGTGGGCTGCATGGCCCCCTGGCCGGTATGGTCGCGACGGGGGCCACGGCTTGTGGTGACGGCGGCTGCGGGAGCGTTGGGGACGGCTGCACGGCGGGAACAGTCAACGCGACCGGTGGCGCCGGCGTGGGCGCAGGGAGCGCCGATTGCTGGCCATTGAACAAAACAAGCGTGGCGGCCAGAATGCCCAGCACCAGCAGCAATCCGATAGTGACGATGAATCGGCGCATGGGGCCTCCGGGGGTGCGATATGGCTACGATGACGGACAGGTTGCGCCCAGCTTGTGCAGATCATCCAGGGCGATCTGCCTCAACCCTTCATCGACCGACAGCTCGAGCACGGCGCAGAGGTGGCACAGCGCCGTTCCTTCTTCCCCTAAGACAATGGCGAGCTCACCCAAACCGAGATGGGCGAGCGCTTGCTGTTCTCGATTTTGCTGGCTCGGACGGGCCAACTGGCCAATCGATGCAATCACGGCCTCATAGTGCCGCGTCGCCTCCTCGACGTAGGCCGGCGCCCGAGGCGAATCAACCTCCTTCGCAATCAGATAGCGCCGGAAATAGACATGCCCCAACCCCAGATGAGCCTTCTCGGCCACAAAGGACAGGGCTGGCTGGTTGGGCAATCGAAGGGCGGCCTCGTAATCGCCCAGCGCCTGCCCCAAAAAGTCGTTGCCTTGAAAG
>JAHDWG010000570.1 GCA_023384495.1 Caldilineaceae bacterium | reverse complement strand
TACACTGGCGGTGTTGGTTTCGCTGATCATGTTGATCCCCGTCTATTGGATGGCGACCACCGCCTTTAAGGTGCGCGCTGACGCCATCTCGGCGCCACCTAAGGTTTTCTTTACACCGACGCTGGAAGGCTTTGTCTATCTCTTTACCGACCGCTCGGTGCTCAACCGGCTGCGCATTCGGCGTATGCAAGAGCGCATCGACGAGCTCAACTGGTACGAGCGGATCGCCCTGGCCGGCGGGCAGCAGATCACCGGGCCGAGCCAGTATGTCAACCGGCTGCGCAACTCGATGATCATCGCTGGTGCGTCCACCATCCTGGCGGTGGTGTTGGGGCTGCTGGCGGCCTACTCGTTTAGCCGCTTCAAGGTGCCGGGGGAGTCGGACCTGCTCTTCTTTATCCTCAGCACGCGCATGTTGCCGGCGGTGGTGGTGACCATTCCCATCTTTATCATGTACCGCAATCTGGGGTTGCACGATACGCACCTGGGGTTGATCCTGCTCTACACTGTCTTTAACCTATCGCTCACCGTCTGGCTGCTCAAGGGGTTTATGGACGAGATCCCACGCGAGTACGAAGAGGCGGCCATGGTGGATGGCTACACCCGGCTCCAGGCCTTCCGCAAGGTGGTGTTGCCCCAGGCTGTGACCGGCATTGCGGCGACGACGGTCTTTGCCCTCATCTTTGCCTGGAACGAATACGCCTTTGCCCTCATGCTCACCAGCGACCGCGCCCGCACCGCGCCACCCGCCATCCCGACGATCCTCGGCCGCGGCGGCATGGAGTGGGGCATGATCGCCGCCGGCTCGCTCGGCTTTCTCATCCCCGTGGTGATCGTCACCTTTGCCCTGCGCAAATATCTGCTGCGCGGGGTGACCTTTGGGGCGATCCGGCAGTAAAGGCAAAGCAACACAGAGAACACCGCTTTCCCTCTGGCCCCTTGCAGAATGCAGAGGGCCAGAGGTGATGAGGAGGCACAGAGGGCACGGAGGATTGGAGGGATTTTGAGGCACGAGCAGTTCGCTGAGTTGGATCGCTTAACGGAGAAAGTGATTGGGGCGGCGATTGAGGTGCATCGGGCGCTTGGGCCGGGGCTGCTTGAATCAACGCATGAAGCATGCTTGGAATATGAACTACTTCAACGGGGATTTACCGTTGAGTGTCAAAAATTTCTGCCGATTGTGTACAAAGGCATTCAGGTCGATCAGGGATACCGTATTGACTTACTCGTCAACAGAACATTGATCATCGAACTAAAAGTAGTCGAAGCTGTTACGCCCGTCCATGAGGCACAAATCTTATCCTATCTCAAACATTCAGGTTGCAACGCTGGTTTGCTATTCAATTTCAATGTAAAGCTACTCAAAAACGGTGGCATCCGGCGCTTCATCTTTGATTGACATAGGAAGTCCTTTGTGCTCTCTGTGTCTCCTCTGTGCTCTCGGTGTTGCTTTTTTATTATGGCTACGATTGAATTACGGCAAGTGGAAAAAAAGTTTGGCGATGTCTACGCCGTCCAGCCCATGGACCTGACCATCCAGGATGGCGAGTTTGTGGTGCTGCTCGGCCCGTCGGGGTGTGGCAAGACGACCACGTTACGCATGATCTCCGGCCTCGAAGCGGTGACCAGCGGACAGATCCTCATTGACGGCCGCGATGTCACCTGGCGCCACCCCAGTGACCGGGATATTGCCTTTGTCTTCCAATTTTTTGCGCTCTATCCGCACATGACCGTGCGCCAGAATATGTCGTTCACCCTGGAGGCGCAGGGCGCGCCCAAGGCCGATGTGGAGAAACGGGTGCAGGATACGGCGCGGCTGTTGCAGATCGAGCACCTGTTGCGGCTGCGCCCCAAGTCGCTCAGCGGCGGCGACCGCCAGCGGGTGGCGTTGGCGCGTGCGCTGGTGCGCCAGCCTGCCGCCTTTCTCATGGACGAACCGCTCGGCGCCCTCGACGCCGATTTCCGCGCCACCATGCGCGCCGAGATCAAAAAGCTGCACCTGGCCCAACACGCCACCACGGTCTATGTCACCCACGACCAGATCGAGGCTATGGCCATGAGCGACCGCATCGTCGTCATGTCCAACGCCGTGGTGCAACAGGTGGGCGCGCCGGCCCAGGTCTACTATGACCCGGCCAACCTCTTTGTCGCCCGTTTTATCGGCAGCCCCGGCATGAATCTGATAGCCGGGCGCGTGGCCGATGGCGTCATCGAGTTGCCGGGCCAGAACCAGTTTGTGCTTCCCGACCTGTGGCGCAGCGCCTTGGCAGACCAGTTGACCGGTGACGAGGTGGTGCTCGGTTTCCGACCGGAGGCAGCCCAATTGCGCACCGATGGGGCCATCCGCACCCAGGTCTATGCCGACGCCCTGCATGGGGCCTACACCATGTTGCACCTGGCGCTCGACGGCGAACAGGGTCTGGCCATGGCCCATGTACGCGCCGAGCGAGCGGCGCACTACGCCATCGGCGAACCGATCCGCTTTGACCTGGACCCGACCATGGTGCGCTTCTTCGACCCAAAGACCGAAATGGCGATCAGGATGGACCGCGGATGACGCGGATTGGGAGGATTTTCGCGGATTCTTTTTGATCCGCACCGATCCGTCTCATCCGCCTCATCCGCGGTCTATCTGTCTTTTCTGGAGAATGAAGTGGCCAATGTAGTTTTGCACAAGATCACGAAGCAGTTTAAGAACGTCGTCGCCTTGCGCGAGGTCTCGTTTGACATTGAGGATGGCGAGTTTTTTGTGCTGCTCGGCCCAACCGGCGCAGGCAAGACGACGACGCTACGCATCATCGCCGGTCTAGAGAAGCAAGAGAGCGGCAGCGTCAGCTTTGACGGCGAAGCGGTCGACGGACTGTCGCCGGCTGAGCGCGATATCGCCTTTGTCTTCCAACAATACTCGCTCTACCCCACCATGTCGGTCTACGACAACTTGGCCTTTCCGCTGCGCTCCCCCCTGCGCCGCACGCCGGAAGCGGAGATCCAGACGCGCGTGACCGAGGCGGCGGAGATCCTGCGTATCAGCCACCTGCTCGAACGCAAGACGGCGCACCTCTCCGGCGGCGAGATGCAGCGCGTCTCGATTGGGCGGGCGATTGTGCGCAACCCACGCATCTTTCTCATGGACGAGCCGCTCTCCAACCTCGACGCCAAGCTGCGCGAGACGCTGCGCATCGAGCTCGAGCACATCCAAAAGACGCAGCACAGCACCACGCTTTATGTGACCCACGACCAGGTCGAGGCGCTCACGCTGGCCGACCGCATCGCCGTCTTGCGCCAGGGCCGCATCGTCCAAGTTGGCGCGCCGCAGGACATCTACGACCGGCCGGCGACCATCTTTGTGGCGCAACTGGTGGGGACGCCGCGCATCAATTTGTTGGACGCCGAAACCGTAGATAGCGCGGTGCGCGTGACCAACAGCGAGATCAGCGTGCCGTTGAGCACCGCCACCAATGGACTGCCGCCCGCCTGCATCCTCGGCATCCGCCCGGAGGATGTTCAGCCGGCCAGCGATGGCGCTTTTGCCGGCGAGGTCGCGCTCATCGAACCGCTGGGCGTCGAGACGATCTTGCACATCAAAAGTGGCAAGCAGACGCTCCTGAGCATCGTCTCTGGCATGACGCAGCACCGCCTCGGTGAGCGCATCGGCTTCCACATCGTCCAGGAACGGCTCCATTTCTTTAATCGACAGGGCGACCGGTT
>JAHDWG010000569.1 GCA_023384495.1 Caldilineaceae bacterium | reverse complement strand
TCTGGGCGCTAGCCACCAAACCGGCTGGACCAGGCTGGTGGCCGAGTTGATCCAGCGATCAGAGCGTTTTCGATGGCGACCTACGCAGCAAACTGGTGATCGTCCCGGCGGCAACGGCGGCGGCGTCCTCGTTGCCGCCCCCCGCCGGCTGCAGAATTTTGGCGCACAGGTGCGGGTCGTCATCACCCGCCCAGACGCCGAATTTGCGCCGGTCCCGGCCCACCAGCTTGGCATCCTACGGCGTATGGGCATCGACATTGCCCCGGCAGACGCACTGGCCACCACCCTGGCTCCGGACCTGATCCTCGATGGGGTCATCGGCTGTAGCCTGCGCGGGGCGCCGAACGGTGTGGCGGCGACGCTGATCCGGTGGGCCAATTCACAACAGACGCCGACCCTCGCGCTCGATGGGCCGTCGGGCGTGGACACGACAGCCAAGCCCTGTGGGCATTTCTGCTTTCTGCCGTCAGTATAGACCGAAGTAACCCATCGGGCCGTGGGCGAATCTACACGCCCAGCACTTCGCCCCAGTTGCAGGCAAAGCATCCTCAATGTTTGTCGACCGGACCATCGCTGCCGGTCGAAAACCCCACGCTCCCTACGTAGGCTGCTCTACAGCGAGATGTTAACCCTGCCTGTACAGTGTGGCCAGACAACCGTTTGCAGCTTGATCCAGTTGCTGTACAGGGGGCAAAAATGATTCACGCATCTGTTCGCCTACCTGGCCGTTGCGCCAGCCAGTGTCGCCAGTGGCCGTCCAATAGCTCTTTCGCAGCCATCCTCTTGGTCGTTCTCGCCCTGCTCGTCAGCGCCTGCGGAGGGAGAACATCGACAGATGCGCTGGCCCAGCCAGCCGAGGCGATCTCGCTCAGTGCGTTGCCGGACGGTTTGGGTCGCGGCTTTCCTACCGTTGAAATCGATACCAGGAGCACCGGGCGTGGCGCTCTCCGCGCCGGTGCGGAAGCACCTAACTTCACGCTACGCCTGGATGATGGTCGCTTTCTCAACTTGCACGATCTGCGGGGCCGGCCGGTCCTGATCAACTTTTGGGCAAGCTGGTGCGGCCCCTGCCGGCTAGAGATGCCGGATATTGTCGCACAGGCGCAGGCTGATCCCGACCTGGTCGTCCTCGCCATCAATGTCCAGGAGACGATGGCCCATGTGCAACCCTTCGTGGAGGAATTCCACATGATCATGCCGGTCGCGCTCGACGCCAACGCCGAACTGCGCAACCTCTACCAGGTGCGCGGGATGCCAAGCAGCGTGTTCATCGACCGCTCTGGGAACATTTCCACCATCTGGAGCGGCATCCTCGATGGCGTTCTGCTGCAACAGCTCATCGACGGCATTCGGTGAACGGAAGCTTTTGAATCGCTGGCGTAAGTCGGCTCACAGAGCAAGAGCGGCCACTGCCGTATTCTGTGCTCATGTATGATCCAAATGATGTTCCTCAGAACCTATCCGAATCACGGTTGTGGGTCCGACAACGACAGATGAGAATGCAGCTGATCACAAAGTGACTCGGATAGGCTCTTAGTTGCCAGAGGACTGGCGCCACAAGGAGTACAGTTGTGAAACAACGAATTGGCGCGGCGGCTGAACCGGCGCCGGTTCATACGGTCGATCAGGAGTGTCCGATTACCCTAATCATTTATGTGGCGCAGCACTGCAACACATGCGACTATGCCTACGAAGTCGCCGCCGCAATCCAACGTGAATTTCCCCGAGTAAACATCCAGATCGTTGACCTGGAGCAGACGACGGAGGGCATCCCTGATGTCGTCTTTGCCACCCCGACCTATCTTCTCAACGGGCGCGTCTGGTCCCTGGGGAATCCTTCGCCCGCCCAAGTGCAAGAGACGTTGAGCAGACTGAGCCGCAGAGCCGATCTCAGCGCAGCGGATTGACCGTTCCGGCGTCGCGTTGTTCGCTCTTACTGGATATTTGCATCACACTGGCCCCACCACGCTCATTGCCATCACCCTCTGTAGCCAGAACCGCTCAGCCTGCACCGGATCGCCGCCTAAACAAACAGACCCGGCGTCGCTCTCATGGCGACGCCGGGTCTCATGCTGTCCGCTTCTACAGGCTACGATCAGGCCGCAAAGGTGTTCGGAGCCAGGATCGGCGCCGGGCAGTTGACGACAAACCCTTCGGGGTGACTGTCGGGCACGCCGTTGAAGAGTTCAAGCTCGCCGGACTCGATCAACGCCCGGATTTCAGCGGAAGAGGTGAGCACGCGCGCTTGGCTCTCGTCGGCCCACAAGACAGTGAAGTGATCCCAGAAGGGGCTCCAGGCCGGTTCGCCGGCCTTGTTGTCGAAGATGGCCGGCTGGAAGCCCATCACCCCCGGCCCTGGGATGCCGTTGCCAAAGACCCAGATCTCATCGGCGCCGCCCCGTTCCTTCAACTCCTGCATGGGCGCCGACGCCGGCACGTTCATCATCGGCGCCATGGGGGCGGACGAGGTGTCGGTCATAATGTAACGGCTGCCCGGGTAACACTGGTGCAGCTTCATGGTGACGGTCATGTTCTCCAGATCAGGCTCGGCAAAGAGTTGGCCGCCGGGCAGCACCTCTTGCAGGTCAGGGTCCACCGTCATGCCGCCGCCGGCCCACTGGATGAGCGGGTAGTTGACAAAGAGCGGTCGCTCCTCCAGCGTCGCCGCGCCGTCCCCCACCGCCTGTTCGATTGCCTCCTCCGAGGTCAGCTCCAGGCTGTCGTCCTGCACGGTCACCGTGTACATGCGGAAGAGCGAGCTGTAATGCTCGTGACCAGGGATCATGGAGATCACCGGCAGGCGGTCGCCCGCCAACTCATACAGTTTGTTCACATGCTCGATGCCATTGGCGGCGTTGAGCAGCGGCACGTACACTAGCCCAACTTCCTCGGCAAAGGTCGGGTCAGAGGCGTCCGTGCGGATGTAGTAGGCAGCTTCCCCGTTGTGCCAGGCCTGGTGCAGCCGGAAGGTGACCGAACCGTATGGCCCCTCCCAACCTTGGGGATCGAGGCTGTACTCGAGCACATCCCGCACCATGACTGTGACTTCGCCCTCTTCTGAGTGAGTTTCCGCGGTGGTTTCCGCAGGGGCCTCTGCCGTCGGTTCCTCGAGGGGAGCCTCAGTCGGTGCGCTGGCAGGGGCAGCTACCGGCACGGCGCAAGCGGCGAGCGCAAGGGTGCTGCCGCCGAGCGCACTCCACAGGAGAAATTGCCGGCGTGAAAGCGTGGACTGGCTGAATTCATTTGACATGCGCTGTCCTCCTTTTCTTGATCTTTAGCTAAAACGGGTGATAGAACGGGAAAACTTGGCAGTAAGGCACAGCGCGTCTAGTTGTCAATGAGCGCACAATGCTTGACACGCGCCGCATTCTGTGTCAAGATCGCAAACGCACGCTTGGCAACACCGACAATGCCATGCGATGCAGACCAGAAGTGCCCACGCATCCTTTGGCCGGGAGACCGTGGGCATTTCTTTTGCACTTTCTCTAGCATAGTAAAGTTCTTCCATTCAAAGCGTAGGCAAGCCTACACGACTTGCAGCAAAGCCAGAATTTGCCTCCCCATGCTACTCAGCGCACGTAGGCGGAACTACAGTGGCCCTTCCGTTCTTATGGCAAAGTAGCAATACCAATCCCAGCCCGTACTTGTCCTTTGTTCAAGGAGGAACAAATGCTTCAAGTCACCAGACGAAACCTGACCTGGCTTGCCTTTCTGTCGAGCGTTGTCCTGGCTGCCT
>JAHDWG010000019.1:26776-34779 GCA_023384495.1 Caldilineaceae bacterium | reverse complement strand
GGCAAAAACGAGGTGGCCGGCTTCACCTGCCAGCTCGACGGCGGGCCCTTCACGGCCTGCGCCAGCCCGTGGACCTATACGAATCTCGCGGTGGGCGCACACACCTTCCGTGTGCGTGCGGTGGATAGCCAGGGCTTTGTCGACGAGACGCCTGCCCAGACGAGCTGGGTGGTTGAGGGCGGCAGCGTCGAGGACAGCCAGACCCTCTATCTGCCGTTGATTCGCCGGTAGGGCGATAGGTGACAGCCACCTTCACGTGACTGTCACCTATCCTGGGTTGCCTGTTGCGAATCTGCCGCAACTGCTCCCAGTCCGCTACATCTGCCAGAACCGCATTCGGGATAGCACACCCTTGCCGTATGAGCAGTCTCGATCGGGGATTTTGTCATCTCGACCTTATACGAGTTGGGCGCGACTGAACGAAAACCCTAAGACCATCTTGCCTGTGGATAGTGATTGAGAATAGTGTGATCTTTTGAAATAAGAATGCTGCCATCGAGGCTGGCGTGCGCCACAAGAATGCGGTCAAACGGATCGCGTGTCCACGGTACACGCGTGGCGTGTACCATAATGGCATCGAATGGTTTGGGACAAATTGATAGACCAATACGTTGCGACAGGTCGGTCAGGAGGGGTTGGGGTTCAACCGAGACGCGTTTGATTTCGTACAGATACTGTAACTCCAAGCGCACAATGGGCGAGATCAGCAAATCATGATCATTCACCAGCTCGTGAACGGCGTCGCTAAACCGTTCGGTCAACCCCGCATAGAGCCAAACGACGACATGGGTGTCAAGGTAGATCAAGATTGACCTCCCACTGTATGGAGACGAGGTCATCGGGATCACCCTGAATAATTTCAGGACGACGGATCAAATTGCGCAACTTATTGACTTTTTCGACTGGGACAATCTGTAATTTGCGTCCGCCTTTGTTGATCTCTAGCGGTATACCAGTGGCAAGAACTTCTTCCAGTAAATTATAGATATCGCTCCTAAGCTCTGTAACGGTAATAGTTTTCACCATTCCACCTCAAAAACGTATGTGCGTTGGACTGATCATGTACGTACATTGTAGAGAGAATATCTACTTGCGTCAAATCATGTCTTTCGTAATATCTGGGTGGATCTAGAGCTAGTTCATTCTTACGGGTTTGCCATCACCTTGCCGGATGCACCATCAATACGGTGCACCCAGCAAGGTGATGGGGACGCTTACGACCGATTTGCCTCCCCGCACCGTTTACCGCTGAATGAGCGGCAGATAGAGCGAATTGTCGCCGCCACCCGGCTGATCGGTGACCGTGATCGTGACGGTGGCGGTGGCGCTGCCTCCCTTGCCGTCGGTGATGGTGTAGGTGAAGCTATCCGACCCCACAAAGCTGGCGTTGGGTGTGTAGACGACCCGGCCATTGTCCACCACCGCTGTGCCGTTAGCGGGCGGCGTGACGCTGGCAATGGTCAAGCCATCCCCATCGGGGTCGCTGTCGTTGGCCAAGACGTCGATGGTCACGGCGACGCCGGCTGTGGTTGTGGCGCTGTCATTGGCTGCGCTCGGCGCCCGATTGGGGTTACCTGACCCGGTGACCGTGATCGTGACCGTGGCGCTGGCCGTGCCCCCCTTGCCGTCGCTGACAATGTAGGTAAACCTGTCGGTTCCTGTGAAGCCAGCCTGCGGCGTGTAAACAACCTTACCGTTATTCACGGTCGCCGCGCCGTGGCTAGGCGGCCCATCAATCGTGATCGTCAAGGCGTCGCCGTCGGGGTCGCTATCGTTGGCTAAGACGTCGATGGTCACGGCGACGCCGGCTGGGGTCGTGGCCGTGTCATTGGCTGCGGTCGGCGCGCGGTTGGGGCCCCCAGGCCCGGTGACCGTGATCGTGACTGAACCGGTGGCCGCGCCGCCCTTGCCATCGCTGACGACGTAGCTAAAGGTGTCATTCCCAACAAAATTGGCGTTGGGGGTGTAGGTCACCGTCTGGCCGTTGGTTGTCGCCGCGCCAAACTGTGGCTTGCTGACCGAGGTGATGGTCAGTGCATCGCCATCGGGGTCGCTGTCATTGGCGAGCACGTTGATCGTAACCGCAACACCTTGCGTCGTGGTCGCGGTGTCGGCCACCACCGTGGGCGCCTGGTTGCTCGGAAGGGGAACATTGCTGCCAAAGCCCGGTCGTTGCAAGGTAAAGCTGCCGATGACGGTGACGGGGACACTGGCATAGCCCCACAATGTCTCGCGATATTCGCCACTCACCTGGCCGCCATCGCTGGCCGTGCTTGTTCCAGTCAGGCGAAACTGCCGCTGGACCGTCCGCCCGCTGACCACCAGCGTTACCTTTTCGGATTGAAGGGTCAAATTAGTCCCGTCAAAGCCACCGTTGACGTACGGGCCAATCTTGATGCTGTTGGCCCCTGTGCCCAACGTGTGTTCGACGCTATAGACCAGCGTTTTGTCCAGGCTGACATAGCCGCTCAGTGCATTGCCGGTTTGGGTCAGTTGCAGAGAGAGGTCAATGCTGCCCAGGTCGGGCGGTGTGGGCGTACCCGCGCCGGGCGGCGGTGGCGTGGCTAACGTATTGCTGAAGACTCCGCCCACCGTCACATCTAGCTTGACCGCGCCGCTATAGTTGCCAGCAATTTGGGCTGCGCCGCTTTCCGCCGGCTGGCTCTGGGCAGGTTGCGCCAAGATCACGGAACTAGCCGGCGCGCCGCGCTGGCCGCGCCAGTTGACCGCGCCCAACGCCACGATTGAAAGCCCAATCATCAGCAACAACCCCATCGCCAGCGTGAACCATCTGTTTTTCATGCCGTTCTCCTCTAATAGTCCGCCCGCACACATTGCGACGCTGAAGGCTGGGTGTTGGCGCTGCGTGATGCATAGGTTGTGCTGATCTTCAACTCGATGTCGGTCAACTGCTGCAAATCCAGGTCGGGTAGGATGCCATTCGGCGAACCGGCGTTGATCACCACCTGCCAGCCACTCGACGCCAGCGGACGACCGAGGAAGGCCGGCGTGCTGTAGCCTGGCGTCGTATTGCCATGCGCGCCGTTGATGTCACCATTGAAAACGCCCGTCACCAGGTCGGTTGGTTGACCGAGAGGGAACTCCAACCCCAGCAGCGCCGCCGGTGGGATCAGCCGATAGTCAAAGAGACAGCCGGCAAAGGAGGTTAAGCCCACTTGTCCACTTTGGCTGACACGCACCTGGCGATAGCCCAGATCGCCCCTTTGCGCCGACACCAGATTGACGCCAAAGCCGTTGCTGGTTGGCTTGGGCTGACCAACGCCACCCACCTTGTGTAGCCAGTAGAAGCCATAATCCTGCGTCACCACCTGGCTGATGATGCCCTTGGTGGCCGAGGAGGTGGTATAGCTAAAGACCAACGTCGGCTTGCCATCCCCGCCCAAGAGGCTGTTCTGCGCCACCCATTGGCGGAAGCGGTTGCTGCGTTCCGTCTGGAGGTTGGCGTCGGCGACCCCCTGACCCTTGAGGTATTGATCGGTCAAGCCCAGCAGATGTTGCGCCACCGAGATGGTCAGATCGCTCTGATTGGTTTCGGCGTCTCTTACGCCCCCCGGCAGGTTGGCGACCGCCCCATCCAGGTCTTGCAGAAATTTCAGAATGTCGTTGGCCGTGCGCGCCTTGTAGATGTCGGAGATACGGAAGTTGTTGGCGCTGAGCCGGGCGGTGTATTCGTACTCGGCGCGGCGGGCAGCCAGGTAGGCCAGACGAGCGGCCAATTCCAGTTGGCTTGCCAGTTCCAGCCGGCGTGAATCACGCACCATGCGGTAGCTGGGGTCATTGGCGGGTAACGCCGTGGTGTAGGCATGCTCGCGTTTGGACTGGTAGACATCATGCCCTGTCTGCCCGACGACACCGTTAAACCGGGTCAACATCGACTGATATTGTTGGGCGGCAATGTCGATTTCGCCCTGCGCCTCGGCCATGTCATAGAAGAGATTGCGCACCACCGCTTCGGAGTTGGCGTCGGCGATCTCCATGTCATGCGCCGCCTGCCGCATGATTTGCGCCGGACGTAGCCCGGCCTCGACCACGGCGCCAGGATGAAAGGTCACTTCGCCCGCGCTGGTCACATCGATAAATTGGGCGGCGGCGATGATCGCCTCGAAGACCGAGGTTTCGACCGCGCCGCTATAGGTAGCGCTCTTCACTTTTGTGTTGCGCATCACCTCCGTATCGGCGCGCTTGACGATGTTGTCGCGTTTTTTGATCGCCGCCTCGACGCCCAGCCAGGCGGTGCGCAGATCCTGGCGCGCAGCGCGCATGTCGCTGACCAAGATCAGCCAGTTGCTGCCATCCGGTTTGGGTGGTTGACCATCGGTTGTGCGCTGCATGCAGGCGTCAAAAGTGTTGCTTTGGGGGTCGCATTCCTGCGTGTGCTTGATCATGTCGTCGATGCAGGCATACCAGGCCTGATCCGTGGCAAAGGTTTGCAGATCGCAGCCCGCCCCGATCTGGATTTCGTTGTCCACCTTGTTATTGGTGGCCAGAATCGCCTTGGCCAGGTCTTGTTGGTTGAGGTCAAAGATGCGCTCGGCATTTTCGGTCTGGAGCTGGATTTGCAGGGCCAGATCGGCTGCCTCTTTGGCCTGCTCCCACAGCCCTTTGTCGGTGCTGCCAAAGGCGGTGTGGTAGGGGCGCGCCGGTGTGAAACGGATGTCAAAGCCAAAGATATTGCGGTTCTCGCGCAGTTCACGCGCCGCCGACCGGGTGTCGAGCATGGTGAGGGTCATTTGAGCAACCAATGCGCCGTCCGGGCGTGCGCCTTTGGCGTTGCAACCGGCGCCGCCCGCATTGTTGAGCGCGGCCAACCCAGAGAGGCCGATCAGCTTGACATAGGCCTCGGTGGAGCCAGCGCGATAGGTGTCGATGGCGGCGTTTTGCGCCCGCGGCACATCCGCAACGGTGTTGATGTCGAGGTAGCTCAGCCGGGTGGCAATGTGATGTTGGGTCGTCAACTGGCCTTCGGCGGCCCGCGAGAGCAAGGCCCATTCGGTCTGCGTGTAAAAATCGGCCAGATAACAACCGCTGCCCAGCCGGTAGCCGAGCGCCTCGCTTAGTCCCTGTTGCGCCAGTCCAAATTGATATTTGGCGGCCTCCAGCTTGGCAACCTCTTGGCGCACAAAGATTTCGCCGCCCAACAGCGTGCCGGCGCTAAAGTGCAGCCCCAGCGCATCGACCATAAATTGCTGGGCGAAGATCATGCGCAGATAGGCCGCCTCGCGCGCAGCCTGGCGCAGGCGGGCGGGAAAGTTGCACCAGTCGATGATCGGGTCGAGCACTCGCCCGGTGTGTTGTGGGTCGGGCGGGCTGGGGTTTTCGGCCTGAGCGCAGAGCGTATTTTTGTAATCGGCGCCGGGGAAAGCCGGGTCGGTTCCATCATCGCCGCGTAGACGCGCTTCGGGGGCGTAGATGGTCAGAAAGGCGTAGATGTTGCGGGCCTGGCGCAGATCGGCGTCGGCCAGGTCAATCCGTTGTTGCAAGGTGAGTTGCCCCACCACCGGATCCGTGTAACTGGCGCTAAAACCGCTCTTCTCATCAAAGTGACGCACCAGGTCATTAAAATTGTTGATCCCGCGATAGGGCGAAATATCCTGGCGGAACTTCATGCTGCGGTCGAGCAGGGCGCGCGCCTTTGTTTCCAGCACCTTGTAGTCGGGGTAGAAAAGGGGACCCGACGACAAGAGGGCGGCCTGATCCACGATCGCCACTGTCGGCCCATTGTTGCCGGCGGGGAGGTTGAGCGTGCTCGGGTTACCGACCAGCCCGTAGCTGGTTGAACAGAGGTTGCTCAGGTTGCCGGCGCCACAGGCGGCGTGGACGATCTGTACCGTCAGCGCCAGAATCAACGCCAAACCCACACCCGCCGCGGCAAACCGGTAGGCAAGCGGCCAACGTTTGGCCTGCGTACGCAGTGAATTGCGGCTGGTTTCAAACAGCGTGACGAATAGCCCACTCACTTTTGACCCACCCACTTTTGAGATGTACTTATTCATGACGCCTCCTTGCGCGCCGGTTGCTTGTCCAAGCCAGCGCGGTCATCGCTGCACCGCCTGAAGGTCAGCAAGCTGGGCAGCAAGCTCGGCGAGCTGCGCCTTCAACTCGGCGATCTCGGCGTCCACCCCGGCCGGCGTAGCGAGCGTGTCGCTGTTGAGCGCATCGCGCATCGCTGGGGGGATGTACATCCCCAGTTGGAGCCAGACGAGCAGCTTGCCATCTTCGGCCGCATCCGAACTCTGCATGGCATAGCCGATGATTTTCCCTGCCTGGGTCGCTTTCATGGCGACACCTGGCTCGCTGCTGCTGGTCAGCGGGTCGCCGATGGCAATCGGCCCGTTCTCCAGCGAGAACTTGGTCGGCACGCGCCCGACCATCGCCACGACGGTCTTGCTGTCGGTGATCAGGTTGGTGTTGCCCCCGGACAAATGAGTCACCCCTTGATCAAAGACCAATCCCGGGCTGGTCGAAACGACGCCGACAATCACCCCCTCATAGGGTTTGCTGGACAAACGCACGGCTGTGAAGTCGCGATCTTCGGGGATAAAGACGACCAAATTGCCGGGTTCGATGCGTTGGTCGGTGGCAAAGGTTTCGGCAATGTCCTGATCGCAGCGCACATCGATGGGGCCGCTGCCCCGGCAATAGCCATTGAACCCTTGTATTGCATAAACTTTGCCATACGCAACCACGTTGCCCGCGGCAACAACATGGGCGCCGGCTGTGAACGTGCCTGCGGTAGACATGTTGCCGCCAGACGAAATATCGCCGTCTGCCACGAGGGACCCCCGTGTACGGAACTGGCCCGTGGGGTCTACGAAAAAGCGATCTGCGCCAGCGTTTTCGTCTACAAAGTGCCAAATACCATCTTGAGCCACATAAATTCCATAGGTGCGATTGGCTGCCGAGTTTTCAAAGCGGATGCCCGAACCCCAACCGGGACCCGATGAAGTCACTTTCAATGCGCCCTCATTGGTTGCGCCTTTATTGATGATGAGCCCATTGATGGTTGCATCTTTCACCAAAGTGGTCGCCGTGCCCGCCGTCGTTGCGGATTGGGCTTGACCGGCCTGCATCGCCCAGGGCACGGGGTAAAGCCGTTGCCGCGGCAACATCTCGGGGTCGGGGGCGACGGTAATGCCGAGATAGAGATTGGCGTTGTCAAAGACCGTTGCGTTGACCGGTGTGGCGTCGCCCACCACCACGCTAAAGTTGCCGTTGCGCACCACCACGTTGCCAAACGTCTCGCTGTGGAGCGCGGCGCCACCCGTCACCACATTGTAGATCTTCAGGGTGATGGTATAGCTGCCGGTCGCCAGGTTGCCATCGGCCAAACGCAGCGAGCCCTGATAGCTAAAGGCAGTCGGGATGGTGGCTACGTCGGGCGCCGCAACCACACTTGGCAATCCACTGGCCCAAGCGGTTGCGCCGCCGCCGCTCTGGATCAGCCAGGCGGCCACCAGGCTCATCACAATCAGCAGGGTAACTTTCAGAGGACGATAGTTCATTTTGAGGCTCCTTGTTGGAACGGTTAAGAAACGGTGGGTCAGCACACTGCCAACGGATTTTTGGAACAAATTGAGCGGATGATTTGGCGCAGAATCCGCTCCCAGCCGTCACTGTGGAGCGGATGACTGAGTAACTATCCGATCAATCCGCTCTCGGGGCGCCCACTGCGCCCCGTTGGCAGCTTATTGCCTCGTCCTGTGGATCACGCCCCACCTGTTCCCACAAGAAGAGAAATAGTGCGTCCAGATCGGCAAAATGGACATTTTCGCCACTCTGCACAGAGCAGGCAGAGGCGCGCCACGCGGCGTGCGGGCTATCTTGCCAGAGACGAACCAGATAGGATTGGTAGGTGGCGACAGGTTCATTCATGAGTGGCTTTGTTGCTCTCCCTGATCCAGAGTATAATGAGGAACAATACCAGGTCATTACCAGGTCATTACCAGATTTTTCGGGCCTTTGGGTTCAGGGTATCGATATTG
>JAHDWG010000019.1:0-26766 GCA_023384495.1 Caldilineaceae bacterium | reverse complement strand
CCCGGCGCTAAAGCGGCCGGGCTAACGATAAAATAAGGCCGCGCCCAGAAGCACCCGCCGGCCTTCGGTTGTCCTAGCCTGGGCGCCCTTTTAGGGCGCGTTCACGGCGGGGCGGTGTCCGCATGAGCACAACCCAATTCCGCTTTTTTGGCCCCGGCCTCATCCTAGATGCAAGCGGCCAGCCCGTCGCCATGCGTTCACGCAAGCAGCTTGCCTTGCTCGTTTATCTCGCCACGGAACCCTCCATCGCCCACAGCCGTGAGACATTGATGGCGCTCTTTTGGCCCGAAGAAACGACGGCGGTCGCGCAAAACAACCTGCGCGTCACTCTCTCACGCCTGCGTACACTGGCCGGCAAGCTGGTTGCTACGGATGCGCCACCGGCTGAGTTGCTGATCACGGACCGCAGCAGCGTGCAACTTCATCCAGCGTGGATCGACCGCGTCGACGTGAACCACTTCAATCACCTGTTGGAGCGCACGCGGCAACATGCCCACCCCATGCGCAGCAAGTGCCTGCCCTGTCAAGCAGCGCTCACGGAAGCTGTTCAACTTTATCAGGACGATTTTCTGGCCGGCTTTGGGCTGGACGGCTGCCCGGCTGTTGAGGAATGGCTCTATATGCAGCGCGAACGGCTGCACTTGCTGGTGATTGAAGCATACGGTGATCTGGCCGCCTATGCCGAAAGCAACGGCGATTTGAGCGCAGCTCGCAGCTTTACCCAACGCCAAATTGAAATCGACCCGCTGCGCGAACCCGCTTACCGGCAACAGATGCGTATTCTCGCCAAACAGGGCGAACGCAGCCTGGCTCTGGCCACCTTTGAACGCTGCCGCACGGTCTTGCGTGAAGAACTTGGCCTCGACCCAGAGTCGGAGACGCTCGCCCTTCATGCGCAACTCCTCGCGGGCGAAATTGAAGGGCCATCACAATCCGCGTCGCTGGCCCCAGCCGCCGCTGCGCTAACCACAGTGGCGGCGCCGCGCCACAATCTTTCCCAACAATTGACCCCCTTCATCGGGCGCGAAGAGGAATTGGCGCAACTGCAGGCGCGGCTGGCCAACCCAACCTACCGCCTATTGAGCATTGTCGGGCCGGGTGGCATTGGCAAGTCACGGCTGGCGCAGCAGGTTGCCGCCCAACAGATCGGCAGGTTTGCCGATGGCGTCTATTTTGTCTCACTCACCCAGGCGCCTAGCATCGAGTCCATTCCGGCTGCGATCGCCGAAACCATCGGTCTGGCTTTTGTCGCCAGCCAAAAGAATCCAGCCGAGCAGTTGTTCGAGATGATCGGCAGTAAACATCTGCTGTTGGTGCTGGACAACTTCGAACACCTTACTGAGGGCGCCGGGCTGCTGATCGATCTATTGCGGCAGGCGCCCAATGTTTTGCTGCTGGTCACCTCACGCGAACGGCTCAATCTCCAGGCCGAGGACCTCTTTGAGCTGCATGGGTTGCCCACCCCAGTCGATGCCACCGATGCGGTCGCCGGCGCCTTTGCTGCGGTGCGCCTCTTTGTCGATCGGGCGCATCGACTGGACAAGCATTTCAAACTGAGCGCCGCTCAACTCCCGCAGGTCGTGCGCATCTGCCAACTGGTCGAGGGCTTCCCGCTGGCGATTGAGCTGGCCGCCACCTGGCTGGGCCATCTGACCTGCCAGGAGATTGTGGCAGAATTGACAGCCGGGTTGGATCGGCTGGAAACCACGCTCGGCGATGTGGACCCGCAGCATCGCAGTTTACGCGCAGTCTTCAATTCCTCCTGGCGGCTGCTCTCCGCAGCGGAGCGACAAACGCTGGCCCAATTGGCTATCTTCCGCGGTGGATTCCACATCGATGCAGCGCGCATCGTTGCCAATGCGTCTCCGTCCATCTTGAGCTCGCTGCGCAATAAATCGCTGCTGCGCTCGTCTGGCTCGCGCCGCTACGATATGCACGCACTCGTGCATCAATTCTCGGCAGAAATCCTAGCAACCAGTCCAGCAATTGAAGGGGTCCGCGACGCACATTGCCACTATTTTATGAACTTGCTGGCAGAAAAAACGGTCGCGCTCGACACCCGTGAAGCCGGGCTGGCCGGCAAGATCATCGCCGTCGATTGGGAGAATGTCATGCTGGGGTGGCAGACGGCCACCGCACAGAGCGCGCTCCCCCGCATCGAACGTGCGCTGGAAGGGTTGATGCGCTTCTGTGATCTGCGCGGTCTCATCCAAGAGGTGGAAATGCTGCTCACCAGGGCCTTAACAGCAGTGGAAGCGGCAGAGAAGTTGCGTCACGACGCGAGACAATGCCTGGAACTACGATGTCGATTGCTCTCCACCCTTGCCTATTTTGCCGAATGTAGTGGTCAATTTGACCGAACGGTCGAGCTATCGCAACAGGCCCTCACACTGGCCCATCAACTCAACGACGAAGCCCTGATCGTTGGCGTCTATCTAAATCAGGCCAAGGCATTCGAGTTAGTGCCCGACAATCACCAGGGGCTGGCGCTGGCTGAAAAGACTTTACAAATCGCGCAAACAGCGGGGCTTGAGTTGCAGGTGGGTGTCTGTCTGGAACTGATTGGGTACAACGCCTATGCGCTCGGCGATTATCCTCGCTCCCGCGCAATCTATCAGCAATTGGTGGATTTTCACGAGCGTACTGGACGTTTAGAGCTGCCGACTCGCCTGGCGATCAGCATCTTGGGCCAAATCGCGCTTGAGCAGGGGCAGTATGAGCAGGGTCTCTATTATTCACAACACTTTCTCGAACGCAGTGAAGCCACCGATGACCGGGTCAACATCGCCCATGCCCACGACTATTTGGCCGGTGCATGGGCGCAGCTTGGCAACTATGCGCGATCGCTCGTCGCGGCTAGCAACTGTCAGGTGCGGGCAGATCTTTTGGGTGACACACTGCTCAGGCAAAGAGCATTGATCAGAAAAGCATTTGCCCATCGTCAAGCCGCAGCCGTACCCGAAGCATTGCTTTGTGCGGGCGAAGCGGTCACACTGGCACGGGGAGGTTCGTCCCCAACGCTGTTGGCGACTGCACTTGTCCAACTAGCCGAGGCGCAAATGGCAGCGGCATCACATCGCGGCGACTGGGAAGCGGCTGCGGAAAACTTTGTTGAAGCGATCACTCGTTTTCAAACGCTCGATCGACCGGTAAAAGGATTCGAAGCCCAGATCGGCCTGGCTGAACTGGCCTATCGGCAGGGTAATCTGGAGCCGGCTTTGCATCAAGTTACTCCGATCGTGCCGCGCCTGCCCATTCAGGCGGCCCCTGGCTGGGATGAGCCGCTCCGCGCCTACGTAGTTTGTGTGCAGATTCTGCGCGCCGCGCACGATGCCAGGGCCGAAGGGTTGCTCGACCAGGGTTTACAGTTGCTCGCCTGTCTCGCCCAGAACATCAGCGACCCTACACTTCGTGAGCACTTTCTGGATGCGATCCCGGCCCATCGCCAATTGCGGGCTTTGTGAACAGCGTAAGGCTGGCGTAGCGATCCTTTAAGGCTTGAGTCGTTCGCGGAAAAACATATCAACCACGGCTTCATGTTCGTACCCGTTTGCATCATGCCCGTGGCCGGGGTAGGCATAGAGCTTCTTCTCTGCCGAGCCGATGGCGCTGAAGACGGCATAGCCGGTTTCCGGCGGGCAGACATCGTCATTCAAACCAATGTTGACGATGATAGGACAGGTGATCTTATCGGCGAAGTTGATGCAGTCGTAATAACCCCATGTCTCTGCAATGGCCGGCCCTGCATCGGGGTGGAAGCGTAGATAGTCGTTGATCTCCTGGTACGGTTGTGAATTGGTCAACTGAATGGCGTCAATCACCCCGGCCAGGTAGGGCGCGCCGGCAGCGGCCGCGGCGATCTCAGGGCGCATGGCTGCGGCGAGCAGCGTCAGCGCCCCGCCCTGACTGCTGCCACGAACGCCGATGCGCGCCGGGTCGACCTCGGGGCGTTGCAGCAGAAAGTCGATCACGCGCCAGGCGTCAACATAGAACCCCTTGTAGGCATAGGTGTTGCGGTCGATGATGTTGTGTGTCAACAGCCCCGGATAGCCGGGATTGACCTGCGCGTTGCTGCGCAACTTGCCGCGTGGGGCCGCGCCAAAGGCCGCGTATCCTTGTGCGGCGGCCCCTTTAGGCAGCGTCGGCTCGCTGATGTAACCGGGGTAGAAGACCTGCGCCGGCAGCAGGCTGCCCCGTTGGCGCGGCAGACAATACCACCCGGCCACGCGCACGTGGTCCAGGCTGTCATAGTGCACTTCGAAGACCTCGACCGTCGCTGTCGAGCGCAGGGGAGCGGGCGTCAGCGTGGCGTTGAGCGGGATGGCGGCGGCCTGGGCCAACACAGCATCCCAAAAGGCGTCAAAATCCGCGGGTTTGGTCACGGTTGCGCCATAGTCGGCAGGGTGTTGCGTGGAACGCATCAGGAAGTCCTTTCAAATTTATTTTGCTCCCACCGCGGCTTCCATGAGGCGCTGGATACGCTCGACCATGTCCGCAGGATTGGGGTGGATGCCTTCGAGCAAAAGCGCGTTGTCGAAGAGCTGTTCGATGGCCGCGTCGATCAGCGTTTCGTCGGTATGATTGGCAAGCATATACGCCAGGTTCGTCACCAGCGGGTGCGCCCGGTTGACCTCCAGCAGCTTCTTGGGGATCTCGTAATCCTGCTCGGTGAGCCGGCGGATGCGCTGGAGATCACGGTCGAAGCTGTTTTCGGGTGAGACCAGCCGGCACGGGCTGTTAACCAATGTTTTCGACTCGCGCACGCTGGTGATCCGCTCGCCAAGCACAGTCTGGAAGCGCGCAAGCAACCGGTCGAAATCCTCAATCGAGACCTTGGTTTCGTCTTCAGCCTTCTCTTTGGCCGCAGCTTTGGGCAACTCCAGGCCGGCGTCGTCGACATTTTGCAGCGGCTTGCCCTCATATTCGCGCAGCATCGTGGTCATGAAGCCGTCGATGGGGTCGGTGAGATAGAGCACTTCGATCTCGTGGGCGCGGAAATAGTCGAGATGGGGGCTGCGCGCCACCGATTTCAAGTCGTCGCCCAGCACGTAATAGATCGACTTCTGTTCGGCATCCATGCGCCCGGCATATTGCTTGAGCGAGACCCACTCGTCGGCGCCGGCGGCTTGAGTGGTGTGAAAACGCAACAGTTCAATAAGATGCTCATGGTTGGCTGGGTCACTCGCCACGCCCTCTTTGACAAAGACCCCAAACTCGCGCCAAAAGGTGGCGAATTTTTCCTCATTTTGCTCGGCCACTGTTTTGAGTTCGCGGAAGACACGATTGCTCAGCGCACGCTTGAGTTGGCGCAACACCGGGTTGCTCTGCACCATCTCGCGCGAGACGTTGAGCGGCAGGTCTTCCGAATCGACCACGCCCTCGACAAAGCGCAGATACTCGGGCAGAAGGTCACGGTTGCGCTGCTGGATCAAAATTTTGCGCGAATAGAGGCGCAGCCCGTGGTCGCTGTTCATTTGAAAGAGGCCCCGGTCGCGCTGGGTGGGCACAAAGAGCAACGCCCGCATGTTGACTGGCGCATCGGTCACCAGGTGAATGTGCGCCAGGGGGGGCTCGCTGTCAAACGTGAGTTGCTTGTAAAACTCTTCGTACTCTTCGGGCTTGACCTGGGCCGGGCCTTGCCGCCAAAGGGCCGTCTGCCGGTTGACCACCTTCTCACCGCCATCGCTCTGTTTGAGGTAGATGGGGAACGAAACGTAGTCCGAGTGCTTCTTGATGATCTGTTCCAGCCGCCAGGAATTGGCAAATTCCGCGGCGTCGTCCTTGAGCCTGATCACAATTGTCGTGCCCCGTTCGGCCTTCTCTGCCGGCGCCAGCGTAAACTGGCTATCCCCTTGCGAGGACCACCGCCACGCCTGCTCATCAAGCCGATAGGAGCGCGAGGTAACGGTCACTTCGGCGGCGACCATAAAGGCGGAATAGAAACCGACGCCAAACTGGCCGATGATCTCATCCAGCCGCGCCTGGTCGGAGGCGGCGTTTTGCATAAAGTTTTTGGCGCCGGAATGGGCGATGGTGCCCAGATTCTGCACCAGCTCGTCACGGTTCATGCCGATGCCGCGGTCGGTGATCGTGATGGTCTTGGCCTCTTCATCGGCGGCGACATGGATCGCCAACTCGGCGTTGGCGTCGACCACGTCCTGGTTGGTGAGCAACTCAAACTGGATGCGGTTGAGCGCATCCGATGCATTGGAAATCAGCTCGCGCAAGAAGATCTCTCGGTCGGTGTACAATGAATGGGCGAGAATATCGAGCAGTTGTTTGACTTCTGTCCGATATTCCAGCGCCTCTGGAGTGGGTGTCTGCTCAGTCATGTTGGCGCCTCCCCAGTTATCTGATTTTTGAATGATTGGAGCATTGGGTGGAACATCCTACCGCGCGCCGATCTTAGGCAACTTTGACTGTGTTGTCAAGCCAGATGGGGCTAGAGAATCGCCCGTTACGGGTGTTCGGGCACGATCCGCCCACCCCGCACCGTGCTGCCCAACACAAGCCCGGCGGTGATCAGCACCAGATTTTTGACAATATATTGGCCTTCGAGCGTCAGCCCAACGGGGAAGATGGTGAAGCAGACTTCGGGCAAGAGCACCAAAGGCAGCGCCGTGCCGGGCATCTGTAGAAAGAGTAACAAGAGCGTCAGTCGCATAAAGAGGCCAGTAATCAACCCCAGGCCAATGAGCATCTCCCAGATGGCCAAGATGGGGATGAAGAGGTCGGGGTCGATAAAATAGATGGTGCCCCGCACAAGTTGTTCCGCCGGGCTGAGGTCGGGGAAGAGTTTGAGCGCGCCAAACCAAAAGAAGATAATGCCCAACCCCACGCGCATGAGCGTCAACCCATAGCGCGCCATCCCCGCCGTGAGCCATGCGTCGAGACGGTCGATCTGGGCGGCAAAGGGCAGCCGGCGGAGCAAACGGTCTTCCAGACTGCTGCGGGGTGTCGGCTGTGACATCGTCTGTTCTGCTCCTGCGAAAATAAGACTGCGAAAATAAGACAAAACGGCGCAATTCAGAGATGCACAGAGTTCGGCGCTGTGTATCCATCATACCACGCTGTGTATCCCTGCCATGCTCCCACAAAGCGATTGCGCCAGTGCAGGCGTATTTTACCACAGAATCGCTTTGCGGGAGGTCACGGATCGCGTTTGCCCAAAGGCTCCTGGTCAGAGTCGAACCAGGCCCAACGCAAAGAGGATTGCTAACAGGGCAGGCTGGTGAACAAGGTAGATAATCAACGAGTGGCGACCGAGCCATTGCAACAGCCGAACAGGCCCGGCCCCCTGCCAGTTGGGCAGCGGGATGAGGCGCCCCGCTTCCTGATAAAGTGCGTTGCCGACAAAAACGCCCAACAGCACCACCCCGAACCAAGGGATCAGCGGGAAATAGTCGTTGGGCGCATAGCCTGTCGGGCGCAGGCCCAGCCAGACCAGCCAGGTTGATTCGACCCGGAGCTGCTGAATCCAGCCGCCGGCGAGGAAAAAGATCGCCCAGATCGCCAGATTCACCCAGCGGAAACGCAAGAGCGGATAGGCGAGCACAATGGAAACGCCGATCAAATGTAATATGCCAAAGTGGACATAGCCAATCCCAGCCAGCCACACGACCAGACTCACCGCCATGCCCCACCCAAAGATGCGCAGCCCGCGCACGGCAAACGTAAGCCACCCCTGCATGGTGGGCGGCGGGTGCTTCCAGCCAGCACTGCGCCGATAGCTCACCGTCAGCGAGATACCGACCAACAATAGAAAGAGAATGGCCGTCGTCCGTTGGAAGTATTTCCAAAAACCAGCATAGAGCACAACGTTTGGCAGCACGCGGAAAAACCACAGATCCCACATCAGGTGAAAGATGACCATCATGATGATCGCCACCCCGCGCAGCGCGTCGATCTCCCAAAAGCGCGCTGCCTTTGACCTGGATGTGGCGATGGTTGCAGCGTATCCCTGGCGCATGTTCATTAGGAAAGGATTAAGGTTTGGCGGAATGAGAGAGGGTGATACAATCGATACAGATGCGGTGATTGCCTACCGCCTTTGCCTGGATGGCCTCAATACTGTAACATATGGGGCCATCAATACCAAGTGTCGATTGTGCGGGCAGTCTCTTGTGCATGAGCAAACCGCTGCCGCACAACAGGTTGGGGGGTGTATGGCAAAACAAGCAAAAACCGTGACAGCATCCGAGCGAATCCGTTCTGCTCGAACAACACGCCAGCAGGTGGCGGCCAAACACCGGCGGCAACAGCAGCTTCTCATTTATGGGGGGGCTGGTTTCTTTGTTCTGTTGATCGCATTGGTGGTCTATCTCAATATCCGCAGCTCACAGCCGGTGGCCGGCGAGACGGTGCTGCCCTCGCAGGGGAATTTTCACATTGAGATGGGTAGCCCGGCGCCGCTGGCCTACAACAGCACGCCGCCAACGTCTGGGCCTCACTATGGCAGCCTGGCGGCGTGGAATATCTACCGAGAGCCGCAACGGTACGAGCTGCTGATCCACAACATGGAAGATGGCGGTGTAATCGTCTACTATCAGTGCCCCGACGGTTGTCCCGAGACGGTGGCGCAGCTCGAGGCGATTGTCGACCCCTATCTGCGCGCCGGTCGCCATCTGGTGTTGGTCCCCAACGACCCAACGTGGACCATCGGCAACAGCCAGCCGCTGCATCAGGACATGGGCGCCAAGATCGCAGTGACGGCGTGGACGCGCATCCTCAAAATGGACGAGGTGGACGAAGAGGCCATCCGCGCCTTTATCAATCGCTATGAGGGCATGGACCACCACGTGCAGGGCATTGGCTGATCGCTCACCATGACCCACCCCTTCCACTCGATCTACACCCACGGCTTTGTGCGGGTCGCCGTCTGTGTGCCGGCGGTGCAGGTGGCGAACCCGGCGTTCAACGCCGCGCACACGCTGGGGTTGGCCCATCTGGCCGCCCAGCGTCACGCAGCGATTGCGCTCTTCCCCGAATTGGGGCTGTCGGCCTACACCAACGACGATCTCTTTCATCAAGATGCGCTGCTCGAACGGGTCTTGGTGGAATTGGCGCATCTGGTCGAAGCCAGCCGCGCGTTGACGCCCATCCTGTTGGTGGGCGCGCCCCTGCGCTTTGAGGGAAAACTCTTTAACTGCGCGGTGGTGATCTATCAGGGCCGCGTGCTGGGGGTCGTTCCCAAATCCTATCTGCCCAATTACCGGGAATTCTACGAGGAGCGCTACTTTGCGGCGGCGCGCGAAGCCATCAGCTGTGAGGTGATGTTGCTCGGCCAGATGACCCCTTTTGGCAATGACCTGATCTTTGCGGCAGCCAATCTGGCCGACTTTCGCCTGCATGTGGAGATCTGCGAAGATGTGTGGGCGCCGATCCCGCCCAGCAGTTTTGCCGCGCTGGCCGGGGCCACGATTTTGGCCAACCTGTCGGCCAGCAACATCACCGTCGGCAAGGCCGATTACCGCCGCGACCTCTGTCGCGCCCAGTCGGCGCACTGCCTGGCCGCCTATCTCTACTCGGCGGCGGGCTTTGGCGAATCCACCACCGACCTGGCTTGGGACGGCCACGCGCTGGTGGCCGAGAATGGGGTGATCCTGGCCGAGTCGGACCGCTTTGCGCCCGACGAGCAGGTGATCACCGCCGACATTGACCTGGAGCGGCTGGTGCAAGACCGGATGCGGCTCAACAGCTTTCACGACAGCGCCGCCGACCACCGCGAGCGGCTGCGCGCCTTCCGCCAGGTGCGCTTTGAATTTCAGCTTCCCGACGGCGAAGTCCCGTTGCAGCGGGCCATCGAGCGCTTCCCCTATGTGCCGAGCGACCCGGTGCGGCTGGACGAGCGCTGCTACGAGGCGTACAACATCCAGGTGCACGGCCTGATGAAGCGGCTCAGCGCCACCGGCATCGAGAAGGTGGTGATTGGCGTCTCGGGTGGGCTTGACTCGACCCATGCGCTGATTGTGGCCGCCAAGACGATGGACCGCCTCAACCTGCCGCGCGCCAACATCCTGGCCTACACCATGCCGGGCTTTGCCACCAGCGCCTCGACCCGCGCCAACGCCCACCGGCTGATGGATGCGCTGGGGGTGGCCGCCCATGAGATCGACATCCGCCCGTCGGCTATGCAGATGCTGCGCGACATCGGCCACCCCTTTGCCGATGAAGAGCCGGTCTACGACATTACCTTCGAGAACGTGCAGGCCGGCGAGCGCACATCGCACCTCTTTCGGCTGGCAAACTTCCATAACGCCATAGTGCTGGGCACGGGCGACCTGAGCGAGCTGGCGCTGGGCTGGGCCACCTATGGCGTGGGCGATCACATGTCCCACTACAACGTCAACGGCTCGGCGCCCAAGACGCTGATCCAGCAACTCATCCGCTGGGTGGCCGCCACCAACCAGTTTTCCGCCGGCGCCAGCGCGGTCCTAATGGACATTCTCAACACGGAGATCTCGCCCGAATTGGTGCCGGCCAGCGATGGCGTGGGCGGTGACCGGCCCGCCCAGCGCACAGAAGAGAAGATTGGCCCCTACGAGCTGCAAGATTTCAACCTTTATTACATTACACGCTTCGGCCTGCGCCCCAGCAAGGTCGCCTATCTCAGCTATCAGGCCTGGCGCGACCGCCATCAAGGCCACTGGCCCGACCTGCTCCCCCTCGAAAAGCGCAACCAATACGACCTGGCCACCATCAAACGCTGGCTCGGGGTCTTTCTCTTCCGCTTTTTTCAGATCAGCCAGTTCAAGCGTTCGGCGCTGCCCAACGGGCCCAAGGTCGGCTCGGGCGGCTCGCTCTCGCCGCGCGGCGACTGGCGCGCGCCCAGCGACTCGAGCGCGACGGTCTGGCTGGATGAGCTGCGGGAGAATGTGCCGGACGCCTAGAGCAGTTACAAGGTGACAGTCATGAAAGTGACTGTCACCTTGCAAAAGTACTCTATGATTGATGCCTGGGTGCGCGGGCCAATTCACCGCACGGGGATAGCGCTGGTCGTCGCTCGATTTGCACCTTGCCCAGGTTGCGCCCCCAGCGACGTAGATCATCTCCCCATTCACACAGCGCGACTCGCCCGACGCCAAAAAGAGCGCCAGCTTGGCCACATCCTTGGGCGGGGCGTCATGCGCTGCTCTTCTCCATCCAAAAGTCGCGGTATTGGGCCACAAACGGCTCGAAGAAGGCGCGCGTCGCCGGCTGCAAGCCATCGAGATAGCCTGGCTCCAGAAACCAGGGCTGGCGGGAAAAATAGTCGGCGTGGGGCGCAGAGCGTTTGGTGTAGGTGAGCATGAGCGTGCGGCGCAGCCGTCCCGTGTGATAGCGACCGCGGTGCAGACCGTAGGGGTTGAAGAGCGCAGCGTCACCGGGTTCGAGCGCCAGCCGCAACGCGCCCGGCATCTCGTTCGAGCGGTTGTGGGCGCCGCCATCGGCCTTGCGGATGGCATACTCGGCGGGCGTATCCCAGCGCAGGTGCGAGCCGGGCACATACTCGATGTCGTCGCTGGGCGCCAGGGCGATCTGCATCTGGATGCTTGTGCCTGCGTTGCCGACTTTGGCAATCACGGCGCGCTCCTTCTCGTCGTCCGGTTCGCCAAACTGTGAATCGCGGTGCCAATTACCATCCTTGCCCCCTTCGAGCGGCTCGAAGAAGAAGCTGGTGCAGCGGAAGAGCGGCTCCTCTCCCAAGATGGCGCGCGCCGTGTCGAGCACCGCCGGATCGGCCACAGCGTCCATGAGGTCGCCCAGCCATTCGGGATGGTTGCGGAAATAGCCAGGGTGGTTGAGGTGGCGCATGACGGTTGCGTCGGGTGCGCCACCGGGTTGGCCGGTTTCGGGGTTGGCGCGGCGCCACTGGTCGAGCACAGTGTTGCAGATGGTCAACAGCCGGGCCGCGCGCTCGCCGTCAAAGACGTGACGCAACACGACATAGCCCTCTTGCGTCCATTGCTCTTGTAGATCAGATGTCATCTTGAATTGGTCCTTGGTGCATCTTTAACAAAGTGACTTTGCAATCCAACAGGTGGTATAGGATAGGCGTCAATCGTCAAACAATTGGGTTGTCAAAAAAGTATTCGTGTGGAATTGGTATCGAGCAGAAAGCGCCCTTTGCGCACGAAAATCCGAAGATGAAAGCAAAATCCACAAATTCAAAAATCTCGCGAAGGATTTGCATCGCTGCAACGATTCTATTGGGTAGAAAGCAGTCGTATCAGCAGCAATCCTAATCTCGTATCCCTACTTTCGTATCCCTACTTTCGTATCCATACTGTCTGCCAGGTAGACCGGTAATCCAGGTAGACATGGAATGCAGAAGCATGCTCCTGCATATCTGGTCACCTGTCTACCTGGCGTCCGTACATCCATAAGCCACAATTATACGTCTATCATCTATATCGATAATCCCGTATTCCTACTCTCGTATCCGTAACGGACTATGCACGCGAAGGAGATTTCATGTATAGCCAAGCCCTTATTGCCCCTTCCACTGCGGCAAAACGTGAGCGTGAGGGTGACAGCCGGCCCGGCAAGGCCGAACGCCGGTTTTGCCCAGGTATGACTTGTTTTACCGACGACATGTTAGTTCGCCGCGTTTCATCGCACACCGATGTCTGGTTGTTGACAGACGAAAGCGAAGAAACCTCGTGGTTGATGCAGGCCAAAACGCCGGTCTGCCCCAGTTGTGGCGCCACCCTGTTGTCGACAGATGGGCACAGCTTTCGCATCTCCTCGCGCGCGGTGTAGTTTACTGAGCACTGGCCGCACGAACACCGGGAGCAATGGCGCTTCCGGCGTTCGAACGGCGCACGGAACCCTGGGGTTGCCTCTGCCTGGCCAATCGACTTCCTCGTGAGCCAGGCGCAGTGAAATCTCACATCAAGACCGATGTGATTCTCTCAACAATAACCATTTCTCCTTTTTCACCCGTCTCCACCATTGTCAGCCCAGGCATCCCAGTTTTCTACATGCGGATATTTGCGCGCCCCGCAAACGTTAGCGCCGCCCGTCTTGATGTATTCCCACCCTTGCAGTTTGTGCATCTCCTCTAAAGACACATGAAACGGTTCGCTCTGGATGAACCAACCCGGCATGAATGACAAGCAGCCGCGCCGCCTCCCCTTCTCCGCCCTGCCCCTCGCTCTTCTGTAATGTCTGAATGGTTTTCATACTGTCTAACTGATTGACGAACTGTCAATTATGATTTACAATTTTTCAAGACGATTGTCAAGTCAACATCAAATATCAGTAGACCGCAACGGTTTTGGCGATCCAGGCTACTACCAACTGGTCGAACACGATGATCCGCTGGGTCATTGCGGGGTACTGAATATCCATACCGACCCCGAACTGGTATCGTCCTATGCCCGAAACCCCATTTTCATGCCAATTGGTGCGACAACGGACAGCCCCTCACGAGCGGAGACCATCCCCAGCAGTGTAACAGACAAGGCCGTAGTCTTTCAAATGCTCAAAAACATTGCTGTGGCCCTGCATCGTCTTTTTGACCCGTTCTGTGAGGTGATGGCGCATGATTGCCAACTCCGAGCAATCCTCTCTTACCAAGCGCCCGCGCCCAGCAGCGATTGTGGACCGTGAAACCAGCTTGAATTGACACGGAAATTACTGGCGGAAGCCTACATGCGGACTCCAATTACTGCCAAAATTGTTCGCGTCTACTCAGAAAACGCCACCTTCCAGCACTTCGAAACGCTGCGCCGTAACCGTGAAAAGCGGCAGCGTCACCGCGAATTTGTGGTGGAGGGCGTACGACAGATCAACCTGGCGCTGACCCACAGGTGGGTGGTGAACGGCTGGCTCTATTCCCCAGAGCGGAAGCGCTCTGGCTGGGCCTCCGCTACGCTAGAGGCGCACCGGTCACCCGTGCACTACCAGCTTGCCGAAACGCTGCTCGCCAAGCTGAGCAGCAAGGATGAACCCTCCGAACTGCTCGCCCTGGTCGCCATGCCGCCCGATGACCTGGCGCGGATCCCGGTGCGGGCAGACTTGCTCGTGGTGGTCTTTGACCGGCCGGCCAGCCCGGGCAACCTGGGCGCGACGATTCGTTCCTGCGATGCGCTGGGCGCACACGGGATGATTATCACCGGTCACGCCGCCGACCTCTATGACCCGGAGACGGTGAGCGGCAGCGTTGGTTCGCTCTTTGCCTTGCCTGTGGTGCGGCTGGCCTCGCCCAAGGAGTTGGAGCCGTGGCTCGACCGGGTGCGCCGCGAGATCGGCCAGTTTCAGATGGTGGGGAGCAGCGCCAAGGCCGACCACCCGGCGCCCGAGCATGACTGGACCAAGCCAACCGTGCTCGTGATCGGCAATGAGGCCACAGGCATCAGCACCCACTATCGCCAGCGCTGCGACGCGATTGTCAGCATCCCCCAGGTGGGGGCCGCCACATCACTCAACGTTGCCGCCGCCGCTTCGATCTTGCTCTATGAGGCGCAGCGGCAAAGACGATCAACGATGGATAACAGACCATAGTGCCCGTCTATCGTCTATCGTCTATCGTCTATCGTCAAGAGGGAACGCTTGTCGCGAACACGCCGATTCCCGCCGACATAATGCTCGATCTCCAGCAAATCAAGGCCGCAGATGAAGGAACCAAGATGAGCACATCATTGATCACTGACCAACACCTGGTCCAATTTCAAGCAGAGGGCTACACCCTCTGCCCCGCCTTTTTCGACCCCCACGAGTTGGCCGCACTGCGCGCCGAACTGGAACGTTTCAAGCGTGCGGGCTTGGGCCGCAATGTCGCCACCGATGGCGATGGTAAAACCCACTCCACCACCAAGGTCAATTACCAGATCATCCCGCTCAACGATAAGAGCGCGCTTATGCAGGCGTTGCCCTTTGCGCCCAAGGTGGTGGACGCCATCACCCGGCTCATCGGCGCGCCCTTTGTCCGCCAACTCGACCAGATCTTTCTCAAGCCAGGGCGCACCGGCGCGGGCACCGACTGGCATACCGATAACGCGTACTTTCGCATTAGCGACCCGACCAAAGGCACGGCGATGTGGGTCGCGCTGCACGATGCAACCCTCGCCAACGGGACGCTGCACGTCATCCCCCGCAGTTTTCTCGAAACGTATGAACACGAACGGGACCCCAACAGCGACCACCACATCCACTTTCACGCCGACGACAGCCGCGCCACGCCTGTGATCGTCCCCGCGGGTGGATGCGTCTTTTTCAACTATGGCACAGGCCACGGCACCAAGGCCAACAACACCGACCACGAGCGCGCCGGCCTCGCCTTTCACTTCTTGCGCACCGACTATATCCCCCCACACTACGACGAAAGACAGCGCAGCGCGCTCGTCCATATCACTGGCCCCGAAGCCACCGGCGGAGAACGCGAGTATGGCGCGGTCGTGGCTGACGCATGGGCCGGTGAGGTGCAACGCCTCACCATGCCCCCATGAGGCGCGCAAGGGCTGATTACAGCTTCAACCCCTCCATCATGCCGCGAATGAACATGCGCTGGAAGACAACGAAGAGGATCAACACCGGCGCCGACGTCAACAGATAGACCGCCGCTTCTGCCCCATAGCTGGTGAATTCGCCATCTTCCAAGGCCAGGCCAATAAACTGCATGGCAATGCCAATGCCCAGGGTGTAGAGCCTGGGGTCATCGATCATCGTCAGGGTAAAGAGATACTCACCCCAGACGCGGATGAACTCAAAAAGCCCTACCACAAGCATCCCCCCGGTGGCCATAGGCAGCATGACCAACAAGAAGGCCTGAAATCGGTTGGCGCCGTCGATCAGCGCGGCGTCCTCGAACTCGTGGGGCAGGTTGAGGAAGGTCTGTCGCATAATAAAGATGGGGATCGGCACACCGGCGGCAAAGGCGAGGATCAGGCCGAGTTGGCTGTTGCGCAGGCCAAGAAAGCTCATCAACTCGTATTGGACCATCAGCCCACCGGCGCGCGGCACAAACGTCAGCAGGATCAGCGAATAGAAGATCAAGTCTCGCGCCGGGAAGCGCAAGCGCGCAAAGGCGTAGCCCGCCAGCGCGGCCACAACCACCTGCAACACCGTCGCCCCCACCGTGACAATCGCGCTATTCTGAAAGTAGGTGAGGAAGGCCGGCATCCGCCGCAATACGTAAAAGTAATTAGCCAGCGTCGGGTTGAGCGTGATCAGCGACGGCATCTCCACATAGAGCTCTTGCCGGGTCTTCAACGACGCCGACACCGCCCACACAAAGGGCAACAGAAAAGCCAGCAGAAAGACCCAGAGGACCAGGCGCAGCAACAATTGCTGGCGTCGATTCCACAGCCGGGCTAGAGGCGAGGGGGTGACAAATTGCCCCTGCGCCTTTGATGCCTGTGCGGCGGCGCCGCCGCGAATCTGGCTCGTCATTCCGTCCTCCCCGAGCGCAACAATTTGAAGACAACCACCGCCATCAGCATGGAAATGACGCCCATGGTGAGGTTGATGGCGGCGGCATAGCCCCACCGCATGTCACCGAGATAAAAGGCGATGTCGTACGAGTAACGCCCGACGAGCATGCCTGCATTTTGAGGGCCGGCCTGTGTGCGCCCAAAGAGGATCAGCGACTCTTCGGCAGTGCCCAGCACCCCAGCCGCCAGCACAAGCACCAACGTGAAGATAGGCCGCAGCAACGGAAGGGTGATGTGTCGAAACTGTCGCCAGGCGTTGGCGCCGTCGATGGCGGCGGCCTCGTAGAGCTCGTTGTTGATGTTGTACAGCCCAATCAGAAAGAGCAGAATGTTCTGCCCTACATTCTTCCAGGCGGCGGCCACCGCCATGGTGGGAATCACCCAGTTGGGGTCGGCGAGCCACGCGGGTGGTTTTGCAATGCCGACAAACTCACGCAAGAAATAATTGAGATAGCCAAATTGTGGGTGGAGCAACTGCTTCCAGAGCAACAGCGCCACGGCAATCGGCAACACTACGGGCAAATACGAGATCACGCGATAGACCGACGCCTCCCAGGGGCTGAATACCCGCGAGATGAGCACAGCAACCAGCAGCCCCAGCCCAATGTTGAGCGGCGTATAGAGCGCCGTATAATAGACCGACCGCCCAAACGCTTCCCAAAAGACACGGTCGCCAAGCATCTCGCGAAAATTAGCGAGCCCGTTGAACGGCTGGTGATCAGGGATGAGATAGCGATAGTCTGAAAACGAGATGGCGACACCGCGGATGAGCGGATAGGCGCTAAAGGTGATATAGAGCGCCAGCGCCGGCAAGATGAACAGATAGCCCAAGAGCGCGTCGCCCCGCTCCTCGCGGCCCAGGCCGCGCAACGCTCGCCACCAATAGCCGAACGCGGTCTGGTTGGGGGGTTGTGAATTTTGCTGCATACCCATGTGGGATCTTCTCCAACAGGCTCTTTTATTGCATAACGCAATCGCGTGGGCAGGAGGCGCTCGCTCGCCCCGCTGCCCACGCATCGCGCCCACGCCTAACAGGTCATGCGATCTGCTTCTCTACCTCTTGCTCGATCTCGTCCAGCGAATTCTGCATCGCCACCTCCAGATCAACCTCGCCGCCCCAATAGCGCTCGAGCCAGGGGATCAGCTTGGTGTTGATGATGGGGATATAGCGGCCTGCCTCCATGGGCACCATGGTGCTGGTGGGCACCGCTTCGTACGACGCCACCAGTTCGGGCGAGGCGTCGCTATTCACCAACAGGCGTTCGTATTGGTTCTGGTGGACCGGCATCCCAGAGAGCGTCAACGTGCCGCTCCAGTGGCGGTCTGCCGGGGCGCCCTCTGGCCCGAGGATCGACAGCAGCCAGTCCAACCCCTCTTGCGGGTGGGGCGCGCCGGTGAAGACAAACGAAGAATCCACATGGATCCACGTGCGCCACGGGTTGCGGGCGTCTGTCTTGGGCGGCAGCGCGCCGCGGATCTTGTCGTCACCCCAAACCGAGCGCCCAATACGGATCCACGAATGGGAATCAAAGCCAACGGCAACCTTTCCCTTTTGCCAATCGGGCATGGGGTCTTGCATCAATTCCAGATTGGTGTAGCCCAGGTCAAACCAGCGCTTGAACATCTTGACACATTCGCGGAACTCCTCGCTGTCGATCTTGAGCATGGCGTTCTCGTCGTACGGATTCTCGACAAAGGTGGTGAAGACAATCCCGAGCGTGCGGAAGATATCCTTGCGCACGGCCAGCGGCATCACATCCTCCTCCGCCAGCGTTTCCTTGATCTTGCCCAGCATCACCTCGAACTCATCCCATGTTTCGGGCAGCGCTTCGTATCCGGCAGCCTCCAGGTGCTCCTGATGGTAGCCGGTCATGAAGATATTGAGCTTCATGGGAATGAAGTAGGTCTTGCCCTGATAGCGGGTTGTCTCGTAGATGCTGGGGTAGAGGAAGGAGTTCTGATGGTCACGCGCCCATGGGATCGTGGACGACTGGAGCAGGTCGTCAATCGGTTGAGCCAATCCCTGCTGGATATGACGCCATTGGTGGTCGAACTGCGAATAGCCGCTGGCGCTCCAACGGATGTCGTTTTCGCGCACCATGGCCAGCGCCTTGGTCTCCCAACCATCGGGGGTCTCTTCCACCACAATGCGCTTGCCGTCCGCCGCGATCTGCTCATTGTACAGATCGGTGGCGGCGGCCATGCCCATTTCCATGAAAAACGCCGGGATGAGCGTGTAGATATCAAGCATCGACTGCCCACCCTGTGCGCCCGTCCCGGCTGCTGGTTGCATGGGTGGGGCGCACCCATTGAGCAGACCGGCGGCCGTAACCAATCCGGCGGCGCCGGCGACACCGCTCAAGAAATCACGGCGCGATAAGCTGCGCTGCGCATTCCCGCTTGGCATTCCTCTCCTCCTTGTTCAATCATGGTTGACCGGCGCGCATCCTGCGCGCTCGGGCGCGATAGGTCACAACAAAACCGGGGGAGGGTACGATGCAAAATGGATCACGAACTGGTAATGACCGATCCATGCCCGCTGCGCTGACGGACATGGATGGCGCCTATGCGACCTTGTCAGGCCTGTTGTTTGGCCAGCTCCTCTTCGACTTCCTGAATGGTATTCTCCATCGCCTCTTCCGCCTCGATCTCGCCGCCCCAATAGCGCTCCAGCCACGGCCAAATCTTCGACTGGATGATGGGATAATAGCGGCCCGCCTCCATGGGCTGCAAGGTGCTGGTGGGGATCGCCGCATAGGCGTCCACCAGTTCGGGGTAGGCGTCGCTGCTGCCGATGAGCTTCTCATACTGGGTGGTGTGCACCGGCATACCCGAGAAGGTGAGCGTCCCGCTCCAATGACGGTCCGCCGGGGCCCCTTCCGGCCCCATGGTTGCCAGCAGCCAGTCCAGCCCCTCTTGCGGATGGGGCGCGCCGGTAAAGACAAAGCCCGAATCGAGGTGAATCCACGTTCGCTTGGGGTTGCTCTTGTCCGTCTTGGGCGGCACCGTCCCATTGACCAGGTCGGCGCCCCACACCGAGCGCCCAATGCGCACCCATGAGTGTGAGTCGATGCCGATGGCCGTCTTGCCCGTCTGCCAGTCGGGCATGGGGTCTTGCAACAATTCCAGGTTCGTCAACCCCTTGTCAAACCAGCGTTTGAACATCTTGATACAGTTCAGCCACTCTTCGCTGTCGATGCGCAACATGTTGTTGTCGTCATAGGGGTTCTCGACGAAGGTGGTAAAGGCGGTGCCAATCGTGCGGAAGACCTCCTTGCGCACGGCAAAGGGGACAACCCCTTCTGGCTCCAGCGCCTCCTTCATTTTTTCTAGCATCACCTCAAACTCGTCCCACGTTTCGGGGATCTCTTCATAGCCGGCGGCCTCAATGTAATCCTGCCGGTAGCCCATAAGGTGGATGTTCAATTTCATGGGCACGAAGTAGCTCTTGCCCTCATAGAGCGTGGCCTCGTGAATGGCCGGATAATAGTAGTGGTCGGCCAGATCTTTGGCCCACGGCACGGTTGACGACTGGAGCAGATCATCCAGCGGCTGCACCAACCCCATCTGGATATAGTTCCACTGGTTGCCGGCGTTGGCAATGCCGTGGGCCGACCAGCGCATGTCATTTTCGCGCACCATGGCCAGCGCCTTGGGCTCCCAACCCTCCGCTGTGTCTTCAAGGATGTAGCGGATGCCCCGTTCCGCCGCTTCCTCGTTATAGAGCGCCGTAGAATCGCGTGTGCTCATGTCGGCAAACGCGCCCAGCGTGATGACATAGACATCGGTCATGGGCTGCTCGGCCGCCGCGCCACTGCCCGGCGCGGCGGCTGGCGCAACGGCGCACGCACCCAACAGCCCCGACATGGCTGTAAGCCCGGCCATGCCCGCTGTTCCCTTGAGCAGCCGGCGCCGTGAAATCGTGTAGGGTTGACGTTGTTCGCTCATCGATGGTCCTCTTTCTCCCCATGTTTGCATGTGTAGCCTGGATACCTGTGGTTGTAGATGGACTATGCATTGCGCCTGGCGCAACCATTGTGTGTACCGCTGTACGGTCGTTGTGCAATTGACAACGCATGGTTGACCATAGACACCGTAGACAATGTAATCCGTTGGGCAGAAACGGTGAGAACACCCTTTTTTCCCACATTGCCCGTACAAGGGAACGATTTGCCTGGATTTAACTGTAGTGTACCTTACTGTGTTTCCGAGCGCAAGACGCAAAAAAGTAAAGGGTGTGAAGTGACTGTCACCTCACACTCCAGTTTTACCAACTGGACGAATGGGGCCGCTATCGAGAAGTCGCGGTGGGGGGCGATGATATCTATCGTTCGCGGGTGCTGCCCGGATTCTGGCTCAAGACCGAATGGCTATGGGATGCGCAGCCCGATGTGCTGCGCATCATTGCCCATGTCATTGGCGCCGATCAGATGGTTGGGGCGCTGCGTCGGTATTTGAGCTGGCTTCGGGCTTGCCCTGCGGCTCGAGCCGATCTTGCACCTGCCGCCAGGCGTTGGTAGCTTCGTCCGCCTCTGCGCGCGAAGGGGGATCGGGCGCATAGCGGGCCACGTTGTAGCGCTCGGTCATGGCCAGCAGGGGCGCCGCCACATCGGTATACTTCCCCTCAAGTTGGTGTTCATATTCGACGGGCGTCTGCCCTGGGCGTCTCGTCTCGCCGGCGGCGCCCGCCGCGGTGAGCAGTTGCTGATAGGCGGCCCGGATCGTGCGCCGCGTTTCGGTTTCCCCATCCAGCGCAAAGAAGCGGGGCAATGCGCCGGCCAACCGGCCAAACCACTTTCGCCACAGGCTGCTCAACTGATCTTGCAGCAGACCCGCCGACAAGATCGACTCGCGCTCCTCATCGATGACTTCGCCCGGCGCCGACCGGAATTTGCGCAGCGTCAGCGCAAAGATCACCAAGATCGCAAGCACGAAAACGGCCAGCGCAATCCAACGATAGGCATCGGGGATGGCCTCGGGCGTAAATTCGGGGATTTCGGTGGGGTCGGGCGGTTCGCCCAATTCCAATTGCGAAAAAAGCTCATTCTCTTGCAAGAGCGCCATCAGCCGCTCAATCAACGGACGCAACAGCAACATGATCAAGTAGACTGCCATGAAGATCACATAGCTGACGGCCATGAGCACCCACGTGACCAACTGCCACACAAAGCCCAGCGCCCGGTTGACCTGGGCCATCAGCCGCGCCACCTGTTCAGGCGCTATCACCGTCGCGAGGGCAACGCCTATGCCCAACAGCCCGGCCACCACTACCGTCACACTGATCAGCCAATAGCGGGTGGCCTGCGGCGCGCGCGCGGCCCTGCGCTGCCCCAGCCCCAGCGCATAGTCCAATCCAACGGTAATTTTCAGACTGGAGAAAGCCAGCGCCATCATGCCGGTGGCAAAAAAGAGCACCACCAGCCCGCCCAGATTTTCGGGCAAGGGCAGTCCGACACCTGCCGCCAACAACAGGGCGCCGACCAGCGCCGCCACGCCAAAAATAAGCGCGCGCCAGATCTCGTCGTGCGCCATCACCTGCGCCCCGTCCAACACGCCGCGCAGCCAAAGGTAAATCAGCGTCAGCAAAGCCAACCAGGCTGCCGGGATCTCGGCGCCCGGCCAGTGGATGAGCGCAAGCCCCAGCGCGCTCACCCAGCGCCCATCCAACAGGCTGAAGTCGTGGCGATAGAGTTGCCACCACAACGCGCCCATGATGAAAAGCAGCCCCAAGAGGGCAATTCCCAGCCGCGCCGCCAGGGGTGGGTTCATTCTGGGTGCGGCCGTGGGCTTGTTCGTCGCCTCCTCGCGCAGGGGGGCAGCCTGGGTCAAAGCGAGGCTCAACAGCGGCGTCCCGATCAACAGGCCCGGCGCCAGCAGTGCGCCTTCGTGCGACGGCGACAACAGCAAGCGCAGCAGCGCCAACCACGGCCAGAGCCAGCAGAAGCGCATCACCGCCAACAGCAGCGGCAACAGCCCGTGATCAAGCCAGTTCCAGCGCAGCCACGTCATGCCATTCCTCCCGCCCCTCGATGTGATGTGTATCGACATTGGCAATCGGCGCCGCCGGCCCCGCCGCGCCCAACGTCAACAACGTCACGCCGAACTCACGCCGGCGCAAGTCAGTAATGGTCTGCGCCAGGCCCGGATTCATCACCGCGCTGATCACCACCAGTGTGGCCCCATAGGGCAGGCTGGTAGCCTCCATCTGCAGCAGCCGATCCAGCGGCCACCGGCCCCATCCCTCATCGATCCGCGCCAGCGCCGCAAGAATCTCTTCCAGTTGGCCGGGGTGGGCGCGGGGGCGAATGCGGACATGCCGCGCGCTGCCGGGCATCAGCGCATTGGTGTAAAACCCCAACGGGTGGTCAAATTCCCACAGATGGCGCGCCACCGACGCCGCCACGGTGATGGCGTATTCGCGCAACTCCCAGTCGTAGCCCTGATAATACATCTCGGTGGTGTTGACATTGAGAAAAATGGCCACCGGGCGATTGGCCGACGGCTCAAAGACCTTGGTCTGTAAGCCCTGACGCCGCGCCGTGGCCTTCCAATGGATGTGGCGGAAGTTGTCTCCCTGGGCATAGTCGCGCACGCCCATCATGCGTAGCGGGTCTTCGATCACCCGGCGCGGGCTGCGATAGTCGCCCAAGGGGTGGCGAGCGGTCAGGCCAAGCGCCGTCACCGGCACAATGCGCGGGTAGACCAGCACTGTGTCAGCTGCCTCCACCGTCGCCCGCTGGATGTTGAAGCCAAAGATATCACCCGAGCGTAGGTGTGCGGCGTCAAAGGTCCACGCGCCGCGACGAAGCGCTTGCAGCCGGTAGCGGCGCGTCACCCGCTCGTACCAGCGCAACGACAACACACTGACCAAATGTCGTCCCCCTGGGCGCTCTTCCACCTGCTGGGTGGCTACATGCAGCCCACCGGGCACGGCGTCGTCGGCGCGCAGCCAGGGCAGCGGCAACGGCTTGGCGTTGACAATTTCAATCGCGAACTCGGTCTCTTCGCCCAGATAGAGGCGCGTCGAACCAAAGCGGCGCTGATAGGTCACGCCCTGCAGGCAATAGCGCGCCCAAAGTTGCGCCGCCGCCGCCACCAGCCCCAACAAGATGCTGATGAGAAAGAGCAACTCGTTGCGCATGAGCACGCTGACCAACGCGATCACACCAATGAGCAGATAGACGCGTTTGGTCAATTACCGTTGCTCCCACACCTCTTCGACGGGCACTGGGGTCCGTTCGACAATATCCGCCAGCGCGTCGGCGGTGGAGCGACTGTGCAGGCGCGCATCCACACTGGGCGAAAGGCGATGCGCCAACACGGGCGTCACCAAATGCTTGATGTCGTCGGGGATCACATAGTGGCGGCCACGGAGGGCGGCCAGCGCCTGGCCGCTGCGATAGAGCGCCAGCGTGCCGCGCGGGCTGACACCCAAGGCCAACGATGGATGGGCGCGCGAGGCGTTGACCAGCTCCAGTATATAATCTTCGAGCACGGTGTGAACATGCACCTCGCGGCAGATCCGGCTGGCCCGCTGGAGATCCTCGGTGGTGATCACCGGTTCAATCCCTGTCAAGGGGTTGTTGGTGCGGAAGCGATGGAGAATCAGTCGCTCCTCTTCCCATTGCGGATAACCCAGCCCCACACGCAAGAGGAAGCGATCCACCTGTGCTTCGGGCAAGGGGAAGGTGCCCTCCAGCTCCACCGGGTTCTGGGTTGCCAACACCAAAAAGGGATAGGGGAGCGGGCGGGTGACGCCATCCACCGTCACCTGGCGCTCTTCCATGGCTTCGAGCAGCGCCGACTGGGTGCGCGGCCCGGCGCGGTTGATCTCGTCGGCGAGCACAAGCTGCGCCATGACCGGCCCGGCGCGATATTCAAACGTCTGTGTCTGCTGGTTGTAGATGCTGACGCCGGTGATGTCTGACGGCAAGAGGTCGGGCGTAAACTGGATGCGCTGAAAGCTGCCCCCAATCGAGCGAGCCAGCGTCTTGGCCAGCGTCGTTTTGCCGATGCCGGGCACATCTTCCAAAAGCACGTGGCCTTCGCAAAAGAGGGCCACCAACAGCAACTCAACGGTCTCTTCTTTGCCCACGATGACGCGCGCCACATTTTCACGCACAGCCTGGGCGATCTGTTGTACGGGTTGGATATCAATCAAGGCGGTTTCCATATGGGTGGTTATGAGCAATATGGGTGGCGGCGGGCTTTCTGCGCCGTTGCAAGCATAGCAGAGAATCGATCAGATCGCCAAAGCGAAACGCCAAAGCGGAGTGACTACTTGATCAAATGATCACTTTATTGCAGTGCGCAATCTGTGACGATGCAGGTAGCAAAGGTTGTACCAGTTATTGTCACCAGACCGTTACGTTTGAGTGGTAGGCTGAACCAAGAACAGAGCGCCGAGATTCGATGCGCTATCCGTATGGGGAACCAACCTGGCAACGGCTGCGTCTACTGCCCATAAATTGGAAAGGAGCTTACGATGAAGCACACTGAACCATCCGAGCACATCCGCAGCGTTGCCTCTTTGGGCTTTGGCCTGTTCGGGCTGCTGTTTTGGGCATTCACACACCTGATTGGGGGCGCCGATCCTGGCAGGTTGTTCGGGCAGGGGGATGCTGTCGCCTTCCTGGCCGGCGTTGGCGCGCTTACGTTGGGTGTTCAGGCGCTGCGCCAGTTGGAGCCAACCACCATCTCGCACCGCCGCGCCACCGAGGGCTTTGTCTTCGGTGTGATCGTGCTTGCGCTCACCGTGGGCCTTTCCATACTCTGATCTGCCCATACTCTGATCTGCAAGGATATAGCATACAAAAGGATTGAGAACGATGAGCTTCAACCAAGGGCGCCTGGCCCTCCTTACAACGGCCATTGCGCTGCTGTTGTTGACGGGCTGTCAACCCACACCGGCCGCGCCCGGCGCACCGGAGACGCCGGCGGCGACAGCCCCCGGCTTGCCCGAACCGGCCTCGGCAGACCTCAGCCAGTTGCCGCCCGTGCAGATGGCCATGCAGGTGTTGCGCCAGCAGTTGCACTTGGATTTCGACGCCGTCGAGCTGGTCAGCGTCGACGCAGTGGAGTGGCCAGACGCCTGCCTGGGCGTCTCGCTGCCCGAACGCCTGTGCGCGCAGATGATTACACCGGGGTATCGCATTGTCCTGCGCGCGGCCGGCCAGACGTACGAGTATCGCACCGATGAGGCGGGCAACCGCATCGAACTGGCCGCTGCGCCGGAACCCACCATCGAGCCGGTGGCGCTTAGGTGGCGTCAGTTGGAAGAGAGCTGCAAGACGGCGACGTTTGGGTTGCAATCGGTGGCTTTTGGCCCGTGTGGCGGCGCCATGCTGACCACAGCACTGATAGCCGAGATGAATCGACCACAGGAACTGGCCGATTTCGTGGCCACCTATGCCGCCTTCACCGCCGACACCCCGGCGGGTGAGATCACCTTGAGTGGGCGGGGCGCAGAGGAAGCCACCCCCGCCGAGCAGCGCATGATCGCCGAGTGGGCGCGGCTGGCCGCCCTCGAAGCCGAGGCGGGCCGCGGCGGCGCCTCCTGGGGCCTGGTGCTCGCCCTGCATGAAGAGGGCGACGACCCCCCGCACTGTCGCGATGTGGCCATCTATGCAACAGGCGTCGCCTATGCGGTGGACTGCGCCGGCGACACGCCGGTCACTCTCGGTGAAGCGCGGCTTGATGCGGCGCAACTGCCCCAACTCTATATCTGGCTCGACTCGCTCGCACCCTTTGAAGATCGGGCCGTCGATGGGGCGGGTGACTGGCTGCTGCTCTCCGGCGCCGGCGCAAAGCCCGCCACGCCCGACGATAAGGCCGCCATGCGCGCTCTGGCTCGAACCATCTATGCGCACTTCGCCGGCAACAGCGGCGTAACTGGAAGTCCGGCGCTGACGGGCGAAATCAAGACCCACACTGACGAACAGGTGGGCTTTGCGTTCGACTACCCGGCGGATTGGACGCTTTATGGCGCGGACAACCCCGGCGCAACCCTCACCTGGTCGTCGGAATCGGGCGGGGCTGGCGTCGGCGGCGCGCTGGCCGGCATGACCAAGTTCGACGTGGTGGTGCGCCCGGCGGAAGGGCAGACGCTCGACCAGATCGCCGCCGCCCGCAAAGAAGAAGTGACCGCGCAGGGTGGGCGGCTACTCGCCGAAGAGCGACGCGTCTTACCCAGTGGGCTGCCCGCAGTCTGGCTGCAAGCGGACGCGTTTGGGTTGACCACGTTGCTGGTGACAGAAATCAACGGGCATGAGGTGCTCTTTGCCGCCTTTGGCGATCTGGCGCCCTTCGAGGCCGTCATGCAGACGTTGCGGTATCGGTGACCGTCACTTCA
>JAHDWG010000568.1 GCA_023384495.1 Caldilineaceae bacterium | reverse complement strand
GCAGACAAAGTAAGACCCGAACTGGCAATGGCCGCAGAAACCGGCGCCACATTTCAGGTTGCGCTCCATGGACAGATAGATGCGGTCGGCGGGCACGCCGCGGCGCTGCAACGCCTGCACCGCAAAGCGCATCATGACTTCGGGGCCACAGGTCAAGGCCACGGCGCGCAATGGGTCGAACGGGGCATGAGGGATCAGGCCGGTGACAACGCCGACGTTGCCGTGCCACGGGCGCCCTCTGGACGCGGTGGCGCGATCCACGGTGACATAGACCTCCAGGTCGAAGCGGGCGCGCCACTGTTCCAGTTCTCGGCGATAGAAGATATCCTCCTGCGTCCGTGCGCCGTAGAGGAGCACGACCTTGCCGTATTGTTCCCGGTGCGCCAGCAGGTGGTAGAGTGCCGGGCGCAGCGGCGCCAGGCCAATGCCGCCGGTCACGATCATCACGTCGCCGCCCGCGGCCGCGGCCAACGGCCAGGGCGCGCCAAAGGGGCCGCGCACGCCCAAGAGATCCCCCTCACGCAGCTCACCCAGCGCACGGGTCACCGTGCCGACGGCCCGCGTGGTGTGGATCAGCCGGTAGGGTCGAGTAGGGTCGCCGCTCATGGAAATCGGGATCTCGCCCACGCCAAAGACGTAGAGCATGTTGAACTGGCCGGGCTGAAAGGCGGGCAGCACGGCCCCGGCGGCCGGCTCCAGTTCCAACGTAAAGGTGTCTGCGCTCTCTCGTATCCGCTCGCGCACGGCGTAAAGCAGAGGGAGCATTGGGTCAGGCGTGTGATTGCTCATAGGCGATCAACTCATCCGTAGAGTGGCGTGCGTTCCACGCCATACAGGTCAAGAAGCTGCAAGCGCGTCGCCTGAAGACGTTGCATGATCATCTGCGCAAAGCGCTGCATGAATGCGTAGCCCAAATCATGGTCTTCCTCGCACTTCTGGCGCAGGCATTGGCCATCGAAGGCGATGGCGCGCGTCGATTCGTCGGCGTAAGCATCGAAATGCCAGCGGTAGGGCAGAAAGAGCCAGGACCAGCCGAGCACTTCACCAGCGCCAAGCGTCTGGATGGTCAGCGGGCCGCGCCCCGGTACATAGACCGCCAGCGTCACCTGACCCTCGCGGATCAGGTAGAAGCGGTTGGCCTCCTCTGCCTCTTTGAAAATGGTCGCACCGGCGGCAAACCGGACATTGCTGGCGCAACTGACAAGGAGCGCCAGATGTTCGGGGGCAAACCCCTGGAAGAAGGGGTGGCCGGCAATGATCGGTTCAAGCGTCGCCATGGGTCGCTCCTTCTCTTGCCTTTGCATTCGCCGGCTCGCCGGTGCGGCTCGCCCGCGCTTCCTCCGTAATGTCGATCCCGACCGGGCACCACGTGATGCAGCGACCGCAGCCCACACAGCCAAACGTACCAAATTGATCGACCCAGGAGGCCAGCTTGTGGGTCATCCACTGGCGGTAGCGGGCTTTGGCCGAGGCCCGCACACTGCCGCTGTAGATGCGCGAAAACTCGGTGGTGAAACACGAGTCGGCCTTGCGCCAGCGCTCGGCCTGCTGGCCGGTGAGGTCGGTCACGTCCTCCACCGTGGTGCAGAAGCAGGTCGGGCAGACCAGGGTGCAGTTGCCGCAGGTGAGACAACGGCTGGCGACCTCGTCCCAGTGCGGGTGTTCCAGGTTGCGGTAGAGCAGCTCCTTGAGGCCGGCGGTCTCCAACGTGCGCCCCATGTGCGCGGCTGTTTCCGCCACGATGCGCGTCGCCGTTTCGACCTCGGCCGTGCTGGCGGCGCGATGAGGAACGTCATCCAGCACTGCTTTTCCCTTCTCGGTGCCCACTGCGACGACAAAGTAATGGCGCTCGCCCTCCACCACTTCGGTCAGCGCCAGGTCGAAGCCGTCGCCGACCTGGGGTCCGCTCGCCATCGAGACACAGAAGCAAGTGCCGCCGGCCTGGCTACAGTTTACCGCCACCACAAACGCGTTCTCGCGCCGCACCTGGTAATCCGGATCGACGTAGGCGCCGTGCAGAAAGACCCGGTCTTGAATCTGGATGGCGTACAACTCACAGGCGCGCACACCAAAAAAGGCATAGCGGGGCGGGTCGCGCTCTTCCGGCACGATCACGAACTGTTGGCCAGCAGTGCGTTGCGCCTGCCATAGCCGCAGCACCGGTGGATGGAGAAAGCGATTCCACCCCTGCGGACCAACGGTATAGCCAAAGAGCGCTTCATCGTTGCGCCGCCGCAGGCGATAGCGCCCGCCGGCCTGTTCGTCGCCCCAGCCCACGGGCAGGTCCGTCATGGTGGTCACTTCGTCGTAGACGATGGCGCCATCGCGCACCGTGGGGCCGATGGTCTGGTAGCCGCGGGCGCGCAGGGCATCAAGCAGGCGTTGGAAATCGATACGTTCGATGATCACTGAGTCGCCGATGTGCGGCGCAGCGGTTGCGGCCATCACCGTCCCTCCTGTCCTCTTCACCCTTTTCTGCTTCACCACATGCTGCCGATAAAGTAGCCGGCGCCCGCGCCAATGACCACCAACACGATCTCGAGCAGGCAGCCCGGCAAACAGCTCATCGGCTCTTTGGCGACTTCGAACAGGTTGCCGCCGATATACCGGTAGCTGCCCCCGGCGATGGCTGCGGCGATGACATAGCCCACGAATGCGCCAGCAATGATGCCAATGAGTTGGCCGCCACTTTCGATGGCCATCATTTTTTCCCTCCCAAGCGTTACGATTCTCGCCGATTCAACGAGCGGTTCAACTCATATGCGCCATCAAATAGGCCACGAGCCCATCCAGCGTGCTCACCTGCCCGTAATCGGCCTCGGGAATCTCCACCCCGATCTCCTCGTTCAACGCGATCAGGAAATTGAGAAAATCAAACGAGTCGATATCCAGCGCACTCTGGATGTTCTCGTCCGGCTGCAACCGGCTGAAATCGGCTTCCGGCGCGATCTGGCCCAGCGCCTTGAAGATGGTCTCTTTGAGTTCTTCTGCACTCATGGTTTTCGTAGCAAGCATCGTGTGCTCTCCTGAATAATGAGGAGTGATGAGTGATGAGTGAATTCTCGCACACTCCTCACTCCTCACTTCTCACATCCACAACTTCTCCGGCTCCTGCAACAGGCGGTTGAGGACATCCAGGAACTGGGCGCCGGTGCGCCCGTCGGTGGCGCGGTGGTCGCCGGCGATGGTCGCCGTCAGCACCGGGCGGATGCCGATCATGCCGTTCTCCACCCACGGCTGGTCAGTGATTTTGCCAAAACCGACCAGCGCCACCTGCGGCGGGTAGATGACGCCGTAGACCGTCTCCACGCCCAGGTCGCCCAGGTTGGTGAGCGTGATGGTGGCGTCGGTCATCTCCGAGCTGCGCAGCCGGCCCGTCCGCGTGCGCATGATCAGGTCGCGCATGGCTTCCATCAATTCGTCCATGTCCTTGAGATCGACGTTGTGAATGGCCGGCGTGATCAGCCCGCCCTGGCGCAGCGCAATGGCAAAGCCAATGTTGATCGCTTCCTGCGGTTGCAGGTGGTCATCTACCCAGTAGCCGTTGAGTTCGGGGAACTCTACCAGCGCCTTGGCCGTCGCCTTGAGCAGAAGCACCACGGGCAGAATGCGGTCTTTGATGGATCGTTTCTGGTTTTCGGCTTCGAGCCATTTGAGCGCCTTGCTCATGTCGATGCGGATCTGCAAGTAGTAATGAGGGATCTCGCGGTTGGCGCGGGCCATGGCCAGGGCAATGGCGTGGCGCATGG
>JAHDWG010000567.1 GCA_023384495.1 Caldilineaceae bacterium | reverse complement strand
CCGGTATGGGCCTGTGCGAGAAGCGGCGGCCAGGGTCTTGGGGCAGGTGGGGCAGGGGCGGACGGAGGTGGTGGAGCCGCTGCTCAAGCTACTCAGCGACCCCGAATGGTTTGTGCGTTATGCGGCGGCCAGGGCCGTGGGGCAGGTGGGGCAGGGACGGGCGGGGGTGGTCGAGCCGCTGCTCGAGCTGCTCAGCGACCCAGGTGACGACCCGCATGGGTTTGTGCGAGATGCGGCGGCCAGCGCCTTGGGCCAGGTGGGGCAGGGAGGGGCAGAGGTGGTCGAACCACTCCTCAAGCTGCTCGGCGACCCAGAATGGTCTGTGCGGGCTGCGGCGGCCAGGGCATTGGGAGGGGCGGGGCAGGGACGGGCGGAGGTAGTCGAGCCGCTGCTCAAGCTGCTCAGCGCCCCCGAATGGTCTGTGCGGTATGCGGCAGCCAGCGCTTTGGGGCAGCTAAAGATTGAGGATCGCAGCATGCATAGTAGGGTGCTGGTCGGGCTGAACCGCCGGCTGCATGATCTCGGCGCCGTGCGCCGCGCTGACGGCCATCCGCTCCCAGGTGGAGGGGCGGCAACTGCCGGGTTATCGCTGGGTTCCCTTACGCCAGCGCCGGGAACGCAGACGCCGGCTCGCGGCCGCGCTGCACTGGCTCTTGCTGCTGGCCGGGGCGGTCATGGCCGCGTGGGCGCTGGCTTATCTGGACGAAGAGAGCCTGGGCATGCGCACATTGCTGATTCTGTTTGGTCTCATCGGCATGGGTGCGGGGCTGGCGCAGATTGTGGGCAGACCCCTGCGCAACCCCTGGGATGGTGAGGCCACTTGACCGGTTCACCCCTTCCGCACTCCGAGGGGTCCATTCTGTGTGGTATTCCAGCTTGCCAGCATAGCGGCATCGAGGGCCTTCAGGCTACCTCGTGTGCTACAGCTTCAACCCCTTCCTCCAAGCCCTGCGACAGGGACAGTTGGCGCGCTTCCGCTCGGCGCTGGATGTACGCCTGGGCGAGGCGGGTTGAGGGCGAGCCTGGCATGTAACCCCACCCGCGTTCACCCGCGCCACTCATTCAGCCAGCGCACCTGGCCCGCCCAGTCGGCGGCAGTTGTCTCCGTGAGCAGCCGGTCGAGCGCGCTGATCAAGCGCGTGAGCGTCCACGTTCGTTGCGCCGCCAGCACAATACCGGCATGGTGGGGATGGCGATCAGCCAGGGCGAGGAAGTCGCGCACGTTGAATGTAAAGATCAGCCGGCCCTGCGCTGTGGCGCCCAAGAGTTGCCTCTCGTCGCTGGCGTCGAGCGGCATCCAATCCACCGGCGTGCGGGTCACGTCGTGGCCCTTGGCAACCAGCGCCTGCTGTAATGCCTTGATCGACGCATCAGCGTCTATACTGCGGTTGCTTTGAAAACCGGACTTTGCGAAGAGGTTTCCCCTTCAGGCGACTCCGGTTTTCAAACAGAGCACAGTATAGGTGCAGGCGCGGTCTGGGCATCTGGCCTCACGAATTTTTCTTCAGCTTCTTCTTCGGCAGCGATGGCGACATCGATCTCCTGCCTGTGCGCCCCGTAAAACGCCAGCGCTTGCTGCACCTGGCCGGGCCTTAGGGAATACGCCTCGGCGATCTCGTCGGGCGCCATCCGCCACTGCTGCGCTGCAACGACCACTGTTTGCACACGGATGCCGGTCCCGCGAATAGTGGGCTGGGGGATGCCGCTGCTGCCCCGCCGGTAGGTGATCTGCGGGTAGCGGGGGTCATCCAGGCTCTGCTTCAGCCCTCCCACCTTCTCTGAAACTGACCACAGAATGAACTGGTTGAGCGAAATTCCCTGTTCGTGGGCAAACGCTTCGGCCTCTTGTTTCAGTTGCGCCGGCCAATTCAATGAATAACGCGCCATCGGTGTTCCCCCTCGTGTGCGACAATTCCCCTGGTATCTCTCTGTTCACGTACACTTGGCCATGGACTACCATTTCACGCCGGCGGATCCCTATGATGCGCCACTGGGCTTTGTGTCCTATTCATTGCGCTCGGACACGCCTCGAATCTCAGCTATATGTTTGAGGAGAATCCAGGGCGTTTTCAATTGCGATTGCCGCTGCTTGATATCGTATTTGACATAGTATAACACATCAAGGCAATGTCTACAACCCTCTCCATGCTCACCCATCTCCCTCTCCCCCAACCCCACACCAACCCGCAGACCAACCCCAAACCCACCCTTTGCCAGTAGCCGCGCTCCCCGGCCTGCGCGATACTGCCAACCAAGTTGAGTGCAGTGACCCCAACGCCCGGTGCGCCGGCCGTTGGTCTCTGCACGACGAGCCGTGTCACCAATGTCTTACCATTTTCTACAAGCGGAGCCAATCACATGACCATGACCACCATCCACGAACCCGGCGCCAATGGCGCAGCGCTGCAGACGCCCGCCCCCATCGACGCCGCCAAGACCGAGGCCTTTGCCGAGCAACTGTTGGGCATGCTCAACCAGGGCGCGCTCGCGCTCATGACCAGCGTCGGCCACCGCACCGGCCTGTTCGACGCCATGGCGCTGTTGCCGCCCGCCACCAGCAGCCAGATCGCCACCGCCGCCAACCTGAGCGAGCGCTATGTGCGCGAGTGGCTGGGCGCTATGGTCACCGGCCGCGTGGTGGCCTATGACCCCACCTACGAGACCTATCGCCTGCCCGCCGAACACGCCGCCTGGCTCACCCGCAGCGCCGCGCCCAACAACCTCGCCGTGTTGGCCCAACACATTGGCGTCCTCGCCGCGGTGGAGGATGACATCGTCGCCGTCTTTCAACAAGGGGGCGGCGCGCCCTATGAGCGCTTTCATCGCTTCCACGAGGTGATGGCCGAAGACAGCGGCCAGACGGTGGTGGCCGCGCTGCTCGACTACATCTTGCCCCTGGCGCCCGGCCTCACCGCTGCGCTGGAACGGGGCATCGATGTGCTCGACCTGGGCTGCGGCGCGGGGCGCGCGCTGCAGCTGCTGGCCGAGACCTTCCCCAACAGCCGCTTCACTGGGTATGATTTTTCCGCCGATGCGATTGCCATCGCCCGGCAAAGCGCCGCCGATCGCGGGCTGCCCAACCTGCGCTTTGCCGTGCAAGACGCCGCGCTGCTCAATGAGGCCGCAAGCTATGACCTGATCTTCACCTTCGACGCCATCCACGACCAGGCCCGGCCCGCCACGGTGTTGCGCAACCTCTATCGCGCCCTGCGCGACGACGGTCTCTATCTCATGCAGGACATTGCCGGCTCCAGCCGGTTGGAGAACAACCTGGAGCACCCGGTGGCCCCGTTCCTCTACACCATTTCCACCATGCATTGCACCACGGTGTCGCTGGCGCAAGGGGGCGAAGGGCTGGGCGCCATGTGGGGCAAAGAGAAGGCAATGACCATGCTCGCTGAGGCCGGATTTACCCGGGTGGACGTGCATCAACTGGCCCACGACCCCAGCAACTACTACTATCTCAATCGCAAATAACGGCGCATGACCCAAGTCATCGCACAAAAAAGGGGGCGCCAGGCCGCGTGTCCAGCCTGGCGCCCCCTTTTGCATTGGCGACACCCCCAAAGTTATCTGCGCGCTGGCGGTGGTCCATGACGCGTTGTCGCTCGCGTTGGGCGAGCGACGGTTTGTTCCCCGGTGGCAGACTTTGCGGCGGCAGCATCGTGATGGTTGATTGCAGGGGCAGATTGATCACCACGCGCAGCGCTGGCGTCGTTTCTTTGAACGCATAAAACGGCGGGGCGCCGCCA
>JAHDWG010000566.1 GCA_023384495.1 Caldilineaceae bacterium | reverse complement strand
TGAGACTTGAACTCACGACCTCTACAATGCCATTGTAGCGCTCTCCCAGCTGAGCTATAGGCCCTCAAACAGACTGTATTCAGTTCGCGACTGACAGATAAAGTGTAACACAAGGTCAAGCGCGCTGTCAAATGTTCAAGGGTGTGTCTAGGTGACAGTCACTTTTGAAGTGACTGTCACCTCACAGTATCGCTGACGCGAAATTGCAGGTTGTAAAGATGGGCGTAGAGGCCATTGCGCGCCAGCAATTCATCGTGGGCGCCCTGCTCGACGATCTCGCCATGGTCCAACACGATGATGCGGTGGGCGATCTTGATCGTGCTGAGCCGGTGGGCGATGATCACCGACGTGCGCCCCTGCATAAGCCGGTTGAGCGCCTCTTGCACCAGATCTTCGGATTCGCTGTCGAGCGAGCTGGTCGCCTCATCCAACAAGAGGATGCGCGGGTCTTTGAGGATGGCGCGGGCAATTGCCAACCGTTGGCGCTGGCCGCCGCTGAGCTTGACCCCCCGTTCGCCCACAATCGTCTCATAGCCTTGCGGTGTCTCCAGGATAAAATCGTGGGCGTTGGCGGCCTGGGCCGCGGCGATGATCTCCGCCTCGCTGGCGTCGAGCCGGCCATAGGCGATATTCTCGCGTATCGTTCCCCCAAAGAGGATCGTCTCCTGCGGCACCAGGCCGATCTGCGCCCGCAGACTCTGCTGGGTGACGGTGCGCACGTCGATGCCGTCGATCAGCACGCGGCCCTGGGTTGGGTCATAGAAACGGGGGATCAGGTTGAACATCGTGCTCTTACCCGCGCCGCTCGGCCCGACCAGCGCCACGATCTCACCGGGTTGGATCGCCAGCGATATATCTTTGATCACGGGCAGGTTCGACTCATAGCCAAACGAGATGGCATCGAAGGTGATGGCGCCCTGAATGGGGGGCAGCTCTTTTGCGTCCGGCAGATCCGCCACCGTGGGTTGGGTGTCGAGAATCTCAAAGACCCGTTGCACCGAACCCAGCGCCTCACGAAACTGGCCGTACAGCCCCGAAAGCTGGCCCAGGCTCGACGCAATGGCGATGGCATAGATCAAAAAGCCGCTGATGGTGGCAAATTCCAGCCGCCCTTCGATCACCTCCCGCCCACTGTACCAGAGGATGGCCGCAATGGCGCTAAAACCGAGAAAGGCCATCAACCCGCCAAAAGCCGAACGGAAGAACGCCAGCCGCAGCGCCGCAGCCAGCGTCTCTTGCATGGCGGCGTTGTAGCGCCCCACCTCGTATTCTTCGCGCGCAAAGCTTTTGACTACCCGCACACCTTGTAAGCCTTCCTCAGCCGCCACGGTCGCATCCGCCAGAGCGTCTTGGACGGCGGTGCTAAACTTTTGGAAGTAGCGGCCAAAACCAACCGCGATCCCCACGATCACCAACGCCAACACCAACACAAAGCCGACCAGGCGCGGGTTGAGCAGAAAGACGATGATCACCGAACCGATCAACGAGAGCAGGCTGCTCAACAACGTGGTAATGTTGTTAGTCAGCAGCGAACGCACCTGCGTGACATCGCTTGCCAGGCGCGAGAGGATCTCCCCAATTCGGCGGTTGGCGTAAAAGTCGAGCGAAAGCGTTTGCAGATGGCGATAGAGCACGGTGCGCAAATCCAGGATGATCCGCTCGCCGACATAGTTCAAATTGTAGCTCTGAAAAAAGGTAAAGGTCGCCTGCAAAAAGAAAATGCCCACCAGGGCCAGAGCGAACAGATTGAGTTGCTGCTGATTCTGCTGATTGAGGACCGAATCGAGCAACTGCATGATCACCAGCGGAAACGACAGCCCCAACAGGCTGGCGACAGTCAGCGCCCCAATCGCCAGCGCCATCCGTCCCCGATACGGGCGAAGATAGCCGAAGAGACGCCGCCAGTTGACAGGCGTGTTGATGGGAGTTTCCGGCGCGACGCGCCGGCTGCGGACAGAGCCGCGGCGAAAACCAAACATGATGAAATGCTCACTTCTGATTCAAATTTGTACACGGATTGCACAGATGGACACAGATACTTCTTCCCAATCTGTGTCTGTCTGGGTTCTATTCTTGGATTTTCTTCCGGCGGTCAGGGCTTTGGCCCAGGGTGGGCTGGCAGCATAACGGCAAAGATCGTCCCGCTTCCCAGTGTGCTCGTAACGGTGATCTCACCGCCGTGGGCCTTAACCAACTGATTGGCAATCGAGAGCCCCAACCCACTCCCCGCCCCGCCGGTGTGCGTGCGCGCCCGGTCCGCCCGCCAGAAACGGTCGAAGACGAAGGGCAGATCCGCCGGCGCAATCCCCTCGCCCGTATCGGTGATGGTGATCTGCACGCGGCCATCGACGGGGGTTGCCGCCAGGGTGACTGTTCCCTGGGGTGGTGTGTGGCGGATGGCATTGGCGACCAGGTTACCTAGAACTTGATCTAGCCGGCCGGCGTCACCTTCCAGCAGCAGCGGGGCATCGCCATTGCGCACACCACATTCGGTGTAGCGTAACTCGACGCCGGCGCTTTCGGCCTGCCCGCTGAAACTGGTCGCCACATCGGCCAGTAGATCGCCCACATCCACCCGTTCGTGGCGGAGCGCCAATTCACCCGCTTCGGCCAGCGAGAGGGTGCGCAGATCGTCCACCAGCCGGGCGAGTTGGCGCGTCTCTTCCAACGTCGCTTCCAGGTGTTCGGGCGTTGGCTGGTAAACCCCGTCGAGAATCCCTTCCAGGTTGCCCTGGATGATGTGCAGGGGCGTGCGCAACTCATGGGCCACATCGGCGGTCAGGTTGCGCCGCTGTTGGTCGGTGTGCGCCAGTTCCTCGGTCATGCGGTTGAACGAGTGGGCCAACTGGCGGAACTCGCGCGACCCCCGTTCTTGCACACGCACGCCGAAATTGCCGGCGGCCACGGCGTCGGCGGCCTCCATGATGTCGGCAAGCGGGATGGCGACTCTGCGCATGGCCCGCGCGCCGGCGGCCAGCGCCAGCATGGGCAAGATCAAGACGAGTGCACACCCGCTGATCCAGACGATCCCCACCGTTGGGCCATTCCCGCCAAACGCCTGAGTCAGGTGGTAGGCAAGGATCGCCATCGCACCGACGACAATCAAGAACAGAACGACAAGAATGCCGAAAAAGCGCAGCAAGAAGGCGCGACGCTGGTCGCGCCCCATGCCACGCACCCAGGGCGGCGGGTCATGTCCGGGTCGCCAACGATGCCCACCTGCCCACCTACCATGTCCCCAATGCGGGTTACTCCAGCCGGTTTGTTGTCGCTCCCACGGTTCCTGGTCGCTCATTCACCCACCTTGTCGGCAAACTGATAGCCGATGCCGTAGACGGTCAGCACATAGCGGGGATTGGTCGGATCTTCCTCTAACTTGCGCCGCAGATTCTTGACATGGGCGTCAATGCTGCGGTCGAAGCCGCCCTCAGCAGAGCCGTGCAACCGGTCGATCAGTTGCGCCCGGCTCAAGGTCTGGCCCCGATGCTGAACCAGCGTCGCGAGCAGGTTGAACTCGATGCGGGTCAGCTTGACCGGCTCACCCCGCAGCGCCACCCGGTGACCGTTGAGATCGATCTCCAATTCCCCAGTGCGGATCAGGCCCGGCGTCTGCACATCGCCCTGGGTGCGCCGCAACACCGCCCGCACCCGCGCCACCAGTTCACGCGGTGAGAAGGGCTTGACGATATAGTCATCAGCCCCTAGTTCCAGACCGATGAGCCGGTCCATCTCCTCGGCGCGCGCGGTTAACATGATGATGGGCA
>JAHDWG010000565.1 GCA_023384495.1 Caldilineaceae bacterium | reverse complement strand
AAAGTTTCCTCCAATCCTCGCGGGTCAGCTGCTCGTTGTTGAACTCAAGTAGCAGCTCGTAGACTTGAGGAAACATAGAGCGGTCGACTTTTTTCAGTTGAACCATTCGTTCGTATCCTATTGCACACCAAGGTCACCGAGAGGGCATTGATCTTGTAACCAACCGTCGTGCCCCCCTCGCTTGCGGACCAAGGACGCACGCTGCTGTTCAACCCAGACTTCGGGCGGGGTCGGGTGGCTCAAAAAGCCGTGCGGGCTTGCAGTTCGTGCATAGGCGCCGGATTGGAAGATGCCAATGTAGTCACCGACATTGGCGCTGGGGAGCGCCACATCGCTCGCCAGCAGATCGAGCGGGGTGCATAGCGGCCCAACCACATTGACTGTCTCTTGCGGTTCGGCGTCGATCCGATTAAGCAGCGCGATCGGGTAATTGCGGCGAATAACCTGCCCCAAATTGCCGGATGCGGCAAGGTGGTGGTGCATGCCACCATCGACAATCAGATACTTCTTGCCCCTGGAGACCTTAATGTCGGTGATCTGCATGATGTAGATGCCCGCCTCACCGACCAAAAATCGTCCCGGCTCAACGATGAAGCGAGTGTCGCATAGCGCAGAGTGGTTTCCATACTCCTCCATAAGTGAAGCCAAGCCTGCTCCTAAGGCCGCCACATCAAGCGGCTGTTCGCTGGCAAAATAGGGGATGCCATAGCCACCACCGAAGTCAACTGTGCGAACCTTCTGCTGGAATTGTTGGGAAATTCGACACGCGATCTCTAGCCCAGCGCGATACTGTTGAATCAGGATCGAGTGCTGCAAAATCTGCGTGCCAATGTAGAGATGAATGCCCGTAAATTGCAGATGCGATTCAGAAAAGATATATTCGAGGACCGGATCAAGCTGCTCTTCATCAATACCAAAGGGAGCCGGTTTGCCACCCATACGCATGGCCCCTCCTTGGACTTCCTGGCGGGGGTTGACGCGCACCGCAACGCGCGCGGTGCGCCCGAGTTGGCGGCTGATCGTGCTGATCCGTTGCGCTTCGACCAGGGACTCAACATGGATTTCTTCAATTCCAGCGGAAAGCGCCTGATGAAGTTCAGCCGGTGTCTTACCTGGCCCAGCAAAAACAATCTGCTCGGGCGGGCAACCGGCATGAAGCGCTTGATGCAATTCCCCGCCCGACGCAATCTCGATGCCGCAGCCCCGATTCAGAAAGAAGCGCACGATCGCCTGATTAGGGTTCGCCTTCATCGAATAAAAAATTGCAAAACGTTTGGGGAGTGCGGCCCGCAGGGCAGACCATTTCTTCTCTAATACGCTACTATCATAGGCATACAATGGGGTGCCATACTCACGCACAATCGAGCCAACCGGCACGCCGCCGATCTCCAATTCACCATGATGAACACCAAAATACGACTCTACAAGCGTTTTCGCATGATTCATAAAGTGGCCCCAAAACACGATTATTGCCGTTACTTCTTCAACCACCAACATCCCAACACTGAGCCGTGAGGGAACATGGTGGTCCTTTACGGCTCCTCTTGGTTACACCTGGCTCACCGCTACAGCCCTTCGCGGCGACGGAGTGCAGGGTAGTCAACCTTACCACTACTGGTTTTCGGCAAAGCATCGATTAGCTCGATCGTTTTCGGCACCATATAGCGTGGCATCCTGTCTGTACAAAAGGCCAATAACCCTTCGCTGTCGAGTGGCTCCCCATTCTTGGGCACCACAAACGCTTTGATGTGCTGGCCGAGGACTTCATCAGGAATACCAATCACCGCCGCGCCCTGGATCTGTCCGCTCTGGAACAAGATCTCCTCAACTTCTGTTGGGCTTACACGATATCCTGTTGTCTTGATCATGGCATCGCGACGCCCAATAAAGTAGATGAAGCCATCTTCATCCGTCTTCACCATATCCCCAGAATAGCACACCCGCTCAAAAACCGATTGCTCCGGCGGCAAAAAGGGGTTTGGGCGAAACACGCGTTCATTCAGCTCAGGATGTCCCCAGTATCCCAACGAGACAGTCGGCCCCCGGTGCACCAATTCGCCCGGCTCGCCCGGTTTGCACAGCTTCCCTGCCTCATTGACCACCATGATTTCGGTATTGGGAATTGCCTTTCCAATCGATGTTGGCCGTCGATCAAGCTCTTCGGGCGGCAGATAGGTTGATCGAAACGCCTCGGTTAAGCCATACATCAAGTAAATCTCTGTGGTCGGCAAGACCTTGCGCAGGACAGTCAACACGCTCTGTGGCATAGCGCCGCCGGTGTTGGTAATATAGCGAAGGTGGGGCAGTTGCCGATCCGCCATCCCTGAGTTGGGCTGCGCCAACAGGCTCCAAAGCGTTGGCACACCGGCCAAACCCGTAATCTTCTCTTTTAGCAATGTTCGCACAATTTCGCGTGCAAACACAAAACTCATCATTACATACGCGCCGCCGTGCTGAAATGCAGTTGTCAACTGGTTCAGCCCGGCGTCGAACGTGAGTGGCAGAATCCCCAAGATACGATCCGAGCCCGTAATCTTCAGATAGGTAGAGACGATCGAAGCACCGGCGAGGATATTTGCGTGGGAAAGCATGATCCCTTTTGGCCTGCCGGTAGAGCCAGACGTATAGAGAATCGCCGCCAGATCATGCCCGATGGCTACATCTCGTAGGGGATCACACGGGGGATCCCCCAGAGGGCCAGATGCCGAATGCCCACATAGCTCATCAAAGCGATAACTTGGGAGCGGGATATTGACAACCGCCTCGTTGGTTACAAGCACTAGGAATTCGAGCGACGGCATTTCGGGCAGGAGAGCGGATAAGTTCGCCAATTTTGTCTCATCTATGATCAACCCCTTCATGCTACAGTCGTTGACCACATGACGTACTTGATTGGGAAAGAGCACTTCGTTGATCGGCACAAAAGCGCCACCGGCCTGCGCCACACCGAATATTGAGATTACTTGCGGCAGTGACGGGGCGAGGTAGATTCCCACTCGGTCGCCAAGCTGGACACCGGCTCGGCGCAGACCATGGGCCAAGCCGTTTACCCGCTGCGCAACTTCCCTATAGGTTAACCGCTGATCCTTATGCACCAGCGCCTCCTTTTCCGGATAACGCAGTGCGCTTGTACGTAGGAGATGATGAACAAGGAAGTCCATAGTTATTCCCCGATCATAACAACTTCATCAAAAGATTTACTCTCAACAAAGATTGCGATCCGGTCGATGCTCTGAAAATTCTCTGGCTGTAAATCTTCCACATCGACAGTGACGCCAAATGCTTCTTCGACAAAACCCACCAGTTCCAGAATACCCAGCGAATCCACAATGCCACTACCAAGCAGCGCATCGTCATCAGCAAGCGTTTGCTGGCGCGCCAGCGGGAATTTGTCAAGGATGAATGACCGGGTCTGGTTTAAGACATCTTGCTTACTCTTCATTGGATATCCCTTCCTACGTACCAATTCAAATAGATGGATGCACACAAATGGTATGAATACGTCAGTACTAGACGTATAGTCAACCCGAAAGCTCTACGCCAATCCCGCATGTTGGAACGCCAAACACTGGCGCACAACCGTGTTCACCGCCAGGCGCTTCTACTTCGGGTGGCGCCTATTCACAATCCGTTTGTTCCAGGCGAATCTGGTCGATACGTGTGTTCCCCTCACGCCCTCGAATGATCAGCTCATGTTGGCCGGCTGGCAGTGAAAAAACCTTGGGGACGAACTCGTTTGCATCGGGAGAACCATCGCCACGCCATGAGACTGTCCTCTCCTCAAATCCATCCGTA
>JAHDWG010000564.1 GCA_023384495.1 Caldilineaceae bacterium | reverse complement strand
GTTGCTGTGGATCTTGCGCGCGGCCGGGTTGTCGATGACGCCCAGTCGCAGCGCCACTTGCCGCATCACCGGCGTGCCGCCAATCGCCACGATCAGCGCACTGGCCGCCATGAGCATGTACGGGGTAATCATGTCAAAACTCGGCGCTCGCGGAAAATCCATTGTTGCTGGTCCTTACGCTGCCAATATTTGGACGATGGCACGATGGCGCGATGGGCGATCAGAGCCCACTGTCTATCGTCCATCATCCATCGCCAATACCCCATCACGAGGCGCCATTCAACGCCTCGATCAATTCCACCACTTCCTGCCGCTCGGCTTCGGGCGCCAGCGTTAGCGCCTGGTTGGCGTAATCGAGCGCGCTGGCCTCTTCGCCCAGCCGGCGTAACGCGAGCGCCGCGCTGAGCGGGTGCTCAAAGTTGCCCGGCTCAAGCTGCATCAACGCTTGCGCCAGCTCGAGAACCTTGGCGTCGTTCTCCTGCGCGTTGTAGAGGTTGCTCAAGTTGCGCAACGTGTTGATGTCGGTAGGCACAATGGCCCGCACCTGCTCCAGGGCGTTGATCGCCGGCTCGACCAGCCCCACCGCCTGGTATAGCTGCCCCGCCAGCTCATAGAGCGGCGCCAGTTCATCGGGGCGGTCGGCGGGGGTGAGGCTGATGGCCTGCTCGGCCCACGGAATACCCTCAGCCGGCTCCCCTTTGTCGCGATAGAGGAGCATGAGGTTGCGCATGGCCCCGATATTGGTCGGCTGGCGTTGCAGCACCGCCAGATTGGCGTCGATCGCCCCGTCCAGATCGCCCGTGCGCGCCAACGCCACCCCCAGGTAGCTATACATGCCGGGCGTGGGCAAAAAGCGCGGGTCGGCATCCATGGCCGCGATCCCCTGCTGCAACAGCGCCGCCGACTCCTCATAACGCTGGGCATGGTCATAGAACTCGGCCAACAACAGATAAGTCTGCTCGAAGAGAGCGTCGAGCGAGAGGCTGTGCAGATAGGCCTGTTCAGCCAGGTCGCGCTCGCCACGGGCCAGGTGGGTGTTGCCCTTTTCGTTCCACAGGTGCGCGGCGTTGGGGCTGAGCGTCACGGCGCGGTTGTACTGGTCGATGCTGCGGTCGAGCATCTCCCGGCGCAGGGCGTCATCATCGTAGGCCAGGTCAGACCAACTGCGATAGAGGCGGGAGAGATTGGCAGTGTGGTCGGTGTTGAGCGGGTTGATGCGTTGCGCCTCGGTCAGCACCACTTCGGCGGCGCGCATGAGCTCCATCCACCCCATCTGGCTCGTCCGTTCGGGGGTGAGCGCCAGCACTTCGTGAATGTCGGGGTTGGCGCTGAGCCGGTATGGCCCTTCGGGCTGGCCCTGCCGCGCCTGTTCGCGCACGGCTTTGGCCTGCTCCAGAAAGCTGCGGCCCAAAAAGAGCATGTAATAGTCTTCGGTGGCGCGCGCCTCCAGCGCACGGCGATACAGCTCGATGCTGCTGATCCAATTGCGCTGGTTGTCAAACTGTTGGCCCTGCTTATAGATGATGTCGGCGCGCACCAGCCCCACATTTACCGCGCTCACCACCCAAAAGACGCCAATCGCAACCAGCGCGCCAACCCCCAAACTAAGCGCCGGGCGCCCCGCCGGCGCACTGACGCGGCTGCTCAAGATGGGCCACACGTAGACCGCGCCTGCCGCCACTACCCAGAGGATCACCAGCGTGGTGTAAAGGGCAAAATGGCCCGCAATGTGGCCTAGCTGCTGGTCGAGCGTTGAACCTCCGGCCCCGGCGGCCAGCCGCGCGCCCTGGATCAAGCCATAGATCAGCCAGCCGCCCCAGACCACCGCCGCATGCAGCCCATAGCCGCGCAGCCACCAGCCCAATGCCGGCGCGCGCGGGTGGCGCAGCGCCTCGGCGGTTAGCCCCAGCGTGGCTGTAATCAACCAGGTAAAGAGCATGAGCAACAAGATCGCCGGGCTAAAGATCGACTGCCCGCCCACCGCCCGCTGCGTTATGCTGCCAAAGAGCACGTCGAGCCCGCTGCGCGCGCCCTGCGCATTGGTCGTATAGATAAAGACAAAGGTCAGAAAGATCAACAGGTCGCTCATCACCATCGTGGGTAGCGCCGGCAGATCAACCAATCCACGGCGGGCTGTCACTGAGCGAATGGGCGGCGGTTGGCGCCGGCGCCGCCCTTTGGTCTCCACCGGTTCCGGCTCTGGCTCGGCGGGGATCTCTTCCTGCCCCAGATGGCGCAATCCCCACACAAAGGCCTCCGGCTGCCCCCAGCGCATCCCCAATACCAGCAACATCGCGGCCTGCACCCAGAAATAGGTGCGCGTCGCCGCGATGGCAATGCCAAAGTGGATCTCGACAAAGTGGGCGGCCATGGTCGAGAGCAATGTGATCAGCAGCAATTGTCGCGGGATGTCGGCCCGCTCGACGCGGAAGTCGGTGTGGAGAAACGCCGCCGCCGCCACATAGAAGACCAATCCCATGATGATGCCGGCGGGCAAGGCGGCGCCAAAGAAGCGCAAATGCCACTCATCCGTGGCGAGCAGCCCCAGGATCCACCCCAGGCTACAGGCAGTCAACAGTCCGAAGAAAAGCCAATGGTCGCGTCGGTTGACCAGCAGCCCTAACCAGCGCAAGGCCCAATAAAAGATGGAAAGAAAGAGCGACATGTAGCCAATAAAACCAAAGACGCCCGTGATCACCAGGCTGTCCCACGTTTCGTTGTGCGAACGGTCGGGGCTGGCGTTGCGCGCCTCCACATGGGCCAGCTCGGGGGGGTAAAAGGGGTTGTAGGCGACCCACATGGCTTCCGGGCCATAGCCCACCAGCGGGCGGATAGCGTTGACCGGGTCTTGATGGCCGTCGGGATAGGCAAGCGGCTCATGCGGGGTCAGCATGTCCGCTGCGCCCTGCCAGATGAGGATGCGCACCTGGGCGGTGGTGCTCTCGCGGTCGAGCAGTTGTGTCAAGCGCCCCACATAGGGGATGGGGCGCAGAAAGGCGAAAAGGTTGGTCGTGTTCATCAGGATGAGCACGACGACGCCCAGTAACGCCAGGCCAGCCCAGACGCCCATCAGCGCCCGATAGTGACGGGGGCGCAGCCCGCTGAGCAGCAGCAAGACAAAGAGATAGAAGCCCAGCAATACCCCTAACCAGGGGCCGCGGCTCTGCGTCCAGAAGATCGCCAGCGCCTGCACCATCAGGATAAAGAGATAGGCCCCGCCCGACGCCGCCGCCGGCAGGTCTTGGCTGGTGTCTTCGGGCTGATTTGGGTCGCCCGCGCCGCCCAAAAAGTGGGCAAAGCTGTTGTAGACCCGCTCCAGCGTAAAGAAGAAGGCCATGAGCAGATAGGCCGCCAAAAAGATGGCGTTGCCGGCGTTGGCCGCAATGCGCCGGGTGACGTCGCCGCCCCACGGCAGCGGATCTTGCTGCATGTGCTGGATCACGCCATAGATGGCAATCGGCAGGCTGGTGGCGATGATCACATGTTGCAGCCGGCGAAATTGGTCGGGCCGCCGCAGATGCGCCGCGGTGAGCACGGCGATGATCACATAGCTGAGGAAGGAGTAGGTCCCTTGCAGCCGCTGATAAGAGCCAAACCAACTGACAAAGCGGGCAATGCTAAAGGTGGTGCTGAGCAGATAGGCGATGATGAGCAGCAACAGCGGAATGACAAACGGATGGCGCCAGATCGAACGCGCGGTCGCGCCGGCTTCCCCCTGCGGCGCCGTGTAGGCCGGCAACCACGCCGCCCCGCCGTTGAGCAGCTTGACCAGCCACGCCAACACCATGACCAGGGC
>JAHDWG010000563.1 GCA_023384495.1 Caldilineaceae bacterium | reverse complement strand
CCGCGCGCCTTCAAGTTTTCCAATTTGTGGGATGTCGAGACGATTGCCCGCAATCAGGAAACGCCGCTTGGCTTACCCTAGCGCCTGGCATGGTCAGGGTGAGCCTCAAAATCAAGCTGGATGAGTCCCGGCTGCTGTATCCAATCGGCTTCATAACACGCTCCCTCCCCTACGATTATGCGCTGTTGTTCGACGACAAAGTGGTGATGAACTGCCTCCACTCAAAAACGGGTGCATCCGAAAAATAGGGCGAGCGAATCAACGTCCCCGGCACAGGCGACAGATTCTTCCGGCCTGCAGAAATTCACCCGCCTGTGCCGGGGACGTTTGCCCTAAATCCTGGATGCGCCTTCCATCAAATGAACGCCGCAAATACCGGGATAAGCGCACGCAAGATTTTGCGGATGGAAAGCGGGATTGAGATCACGGATTATCATTAAGGAAATTGATCGTCATGGCCCGATCACCCATTCATCCGGGTGAAATCCTCGCCGACGAATTGCAAGAATTGAATATCAGTGCCGCGCAACTGGCCCGCACGCTGCACGTACCAACCAACCGCATCACCCAAATTCTGGCGGGCAAACGGGCAATCACAGCGGACACGGCCCTGCGGCTTGGGCAGTGGTTTGGCTCCGGCCCAGAACTATGGCTCAATCTGCAAACGGCTTACGAACTCCGCCTTGCCGAGCAGACAGCCGGTCAGGAAACTCGGCGCACAATTCCCACTCGTCAAGTGGCGCAGCCAGGTGGCTTGACTGCGCACATGCACTCTCCGTGACCAGTTATCCGTCATCCGTGGGCGGCGCGCGCCATTATGGTTCGCTGAAAACGGATGACAGATGACCGGTCACTTCCTCACTGCGTACAGACGATCAACTCCACATCATCCACATACAGGCTGCTGGGCAGGTTTCCATCGGTGGTCGCCTTGAAGCTGACCCAGAGACGCTGGCCGCTGAAATTGGGGGCGTTGGGCAGATCGAGCGTCTGTTGCACCCAGCTATTGCGCCCCTGACTTGTGTTGTCGATCTGCTGCGGCGTCACGATCTGGATGCCTTTTTCGGTCTCCAGGTCGACCGTAAAGCGGTCATAGACGCGTGTGCGGTCGGTCTCGGCGGTCTCCAGATAGCGCCAGTAGCGCAGTTGCACACTTGTCACGCGGGATGGCAATTGAACCGCCTGCACCAGTTCATTCCAGACGCTGTTGAGGTTGTCGGCGCCCAACCAGGCCCCGTAGCGGCCGGTGCGCGGTCGCCGTGTGTAGATCGCCGGGTCGGCGTAGACCCGGCTCGATGTGTTGGCGATGGCGGCCCAAGCTACGCCAAGGCGGCCAGATTCAAAACCGCCGTCGCGGGCAAGATTGGTGCAGACGGCTGCGGCTGGTGCAGCGCCCGTGGTCGCGGCTGGCGTCGCTGTGACCGTCATCACCGGCGCGGGAACAGCCTGGGCGACAGCTTGTGCTCCCGCTCCACACGGCATGGTCAGCGAGACATCATCGACAAAGAAGCTGCTCACCAGTGTGCTGTTGTTGATCCCTCGGAAAGCCAGCGTGATATTCTGGGCAGCAACGTTGCTCAGGTTGAGTGGAACAGTCTCCAGAACCCATTGATTGCGCGGCGCCGCGCTCGTGATCGTGCTGATAGTCTGTTCGCTGCCGTCGGCGGCAACCAACAGCACGCGCAGAATGTCGTTGGCTGCCCCGCTCGCCTCGTTGCTACGCACCTGGCGCCAGAAACGCAGCGTCGAACCAGTACGGTCCGCCGGCAGCGTGACCGTCTGGCGCAGCGTATCGGTATAATTCAGGATGTTGCCAAACCAGGCGCCATAGCTGCCCGTGCGCGCTGAAGTGCGATAGATTAGCGGGTCGTTGCGATTCTGCGAATTAGTGGCCGTCCAACTTGTGGTGGGGACACCCTCTTCGAAGCCGCCGTTGCGCACATATTCGCACGATTGAGGCGGCGGTGTTGGTGTGCGCGTCGGTGTAGAAGTAGGTGTTTGTGTGGGCGGCGTTTGTGTTGGGGTCGGGGTCGATGGCGTATCACCTAGACGCGCCTTGATGAATGAACTCGGCTCGACATAGCCAGCGCCAGGGTATGGATAGTTGTCCGGGTGGATGATGTACGTGTAGCCGCGGCCAGGATAGGCGTAGGTGCAACCTGGATAGTTGTAGTTGTATGCGTTCGTGCCGGGCACATAGATGTTCGCGCCATCCAAAAACCAGCGCATCTCAAAGTGGAGGTGCGCATCATAGGCTGGGTGCTGGGCCGGTGTGCGACCGGTGTACCCTTGATAGATTACCTGAGCGATCTGCTGGCCGATGGTCACTGTCTGCCCTTCCACCACCTTGACATTGTTTACATGGCCGTACATTGAGTAGATGTCGCGACCGTCGGGCAGGCGGTGGCGGATGATCACCACATTGCCCGGATAGCTGATGCCCGGGCTGTGTTTGGCTACCACGCCATTGGCCACGGCGTAGACCGGCGCGCCCGCCGTCGACGCGCCATCGAGCCGGTACCAATCCTCGCCGGTATGGATCGCACGTGACCAATCGACGCCGTAGCACTTGACCCCCCACTGGTCCAGGTTGCGGATGCCATAGCCCAACCACTCCACACGGGTGTCGGCGACGATCAGCCCGGTGGGGATGCCATAGTTGACGCCCTGTCCCGACCGCAGCGGATAAGTGAAGGCATCGGCGACCGTGATGGCAGCCGGCGCAGCTGCAAGCTGGGCGACGGGGCGCGGTTGCAGGGTCACGTCCAGCACGCGGAAGGAACGCACGATTCGCTCATAATGGGCGATGACGCCAGCCGTCGGTTCGCCTGGCCCGCCATCGTCACCGGCGAAGAGATCAAGGCGATAGATGACCCCGTTGCCGCCGATCAAGGTGGTGAACTTGTTGGCATCGCCGACCACCGGGTCACGTTCGAGGCGCAGCGCGGCGCGGCCATTGATCGATGCCGGGGCAGTTGGCCGCCGAACTTCACCCAAATCGAGTCCGGCGGCTTGATAGGCTTGAGCCACATATTCCTCGGGTGTGGCATCCTCATCGATCACCAGGATCGACACCCCCTGGTCAAGGGGTGAAGTGCGGTCGGGCAGGAAGGCGGTGACGAGCGTAAAGCGCAGCGCGGCGTCCTCGCTCTCGGTGATCACAGCGTCCGGCGGCAAATCGACCACATAGCCGGCATCAGTGCTGGTGTAGGTCTGCCACGGGTCGGCAGCAACGGTTACCATCCCAGCCCCCAATCCGAGGGATGGACCCAGTCCGGCCAGGAAGACGAGGATTGACAGGCGGCGCAGTCCAGCGGTGGTGAATGGCATAAGCGTTTCTTCCATCATTTTGAACAGGCGGGTTTTCAGGCGTTCCTGTGTACTGGACGTATCTCATAATGGATGAACTCTCGATGGCTGCTTGGGAAAGAGTGTATCGATGAGCAGCTTGTACTTCTCGGTCACCGAGGCATCGGGATAGCTGGCGCTCAGTTCTGCCATGCTGCGATAGCCCAACAACAGTTGCAAAAAGACCAGAGGCGGACAACCAAACGACGCCGCCGGGTCATAGGGCGGTGGGCGCCACGGGTCGATCCCCACGACCTGGCCCCGTTCGATCGTGAAGAGGAGCCCGCTGCGATAAAGGTCACACTTGATCTCGCCGGTGTAGTTGGCGAAGACTGAACGGGCCAGCCGTTCGTTGAGCACGGGGGTGATCAACCGCAAAAAGGCCAGCAGATCGGGCACGCGGATGTACCAGGCGTAGGGTGGCTCGTAGCGCGGGGCCAGCTCTTCGC
>JAHDWG010000562.1 GCA_023384495.1 Caldilineaceae bacterium | reverse complement strand
AACAGCGGGCCGTGGCTCTACGGCGAGCTCAAGCCCGAAAGCGGCCCCAGCGACCTGGGTCCAGGCGCCGACTTGATCGAAGAAGACCTGAGCAGCCGGCGACGCCGGCGCCTGTGGCTGGGCATAGGTGGGCGCGGACAGTGGCGCCTGCCCGGCTGGCGCGGCCGCGCCGTGATCGAGCTCGATGCGCAGGGCCGTGTCTGTCTGGCGCCGGCGAACCGTGGCGGGGCGCGCATCACCGCTGGCGACCCGCCGCTGCTCAATGGCCACCCGCTGCTCCAGCGCACCCCGCTCAAGGATGGCGACCGGATCACCTGTGGCTCCTACCGGCTGCGTTTTGAAAACTTGTTGTGAAGCGTTGAAACCAAACCGCGGTTGCTTTGAACCCGGCAGTTTCTGCACCAGCAAAATGCTGGCTTCAAACAGAGCAAAGGATAAAGGAGTTTGACCGATGACCACTTCCACCACTTCCGCCGCACAGAACGGCGCCGGGATTGACGTACTGTTCTGGCCCGATGAACTGGCCCCTACCGCGCCGCCTGGCGCAGACGGGGGCGCCGGCGCGGCGGGGCTGCGTGCCGCGCCGCCCCAAGATGATCTGGAGACGCAGCTTGCCCTCAACCAGTATGTCGCCCTGATCGGCTGGGGCGGCACCGGCAAAGAGATCCTGACCCAGGTCAAGGCGCGCTTTTGCGAGTCACACGGTGGTGTGCCCGACCATGTGGCGCTCCTCAGCTTTGACAGCGCCGACGAAGTTGTCACCGCCTACGACCATCGCAACAGCGCGGTGGTGACGCTCGAAAACGGGCGCGAGTTCTTTCGCCTGGAGCAGGTGCCGCTGGCCGGGATCAAGCGCAACCCCGAACGACACCCCGAAATTGTCGAGCGGCTCGGTCTCGACGTGCTCAACCGGATCAACCGCGCGGCCATCATCGACGGTGCCGCCCAACAGCGGGTGCAGGGCCTGCTGGTCTATCTCTGGAATGCCGGATTTATCGAGCGCACCGTGATGCAGTGCTTACGCCAGTTGTTGGGCCGCGGTGAAGGGTTCGATAGTGCGCTGCGCACCAATGCCACGATCAAGGTCTTTATTGTGGCCTCCATGGCGGGCGGCCAGGGTGCCGGTGCGTTGATCGACGCGGCCTATGTCGTGGACGAAAAGCTGGCCGAACTGGGCACACTGGGCGACAGTCGCACGATCATCGGCGCGTTGCTCTTGCCGGGCGCCTTTCGGGAACACGAGGGCCAGCAGATGCGCGCTAACGCCAGGAGTCTCGTGGAAGAGGTCAACGCGCTCATGCTGGGCAAACAGCGGTTCACCGCCGCCTACCCCGGCAGCGAACCGGTGGATAGCGTCGAGCCGCCCTTTGACTATGCCCTCATCTTTGACGGCATCGACGAGAATGGCCGCAACTGGCCTTCTCAGGGCGCTGTGTGCGGGCTGGCTGCCCAGACGCTCTGGCTGCTCGCCAGCAGTGCGGTTGGCATGCACCAGATCAACAGCATGTTGAACAAGTTGGATGTGCTGACCGGGCACAGCGAGGCCGGTTACGGCTCTTATCTGGGTACTGCCGGCCAGGCTACCATCCGCTTCCCGCGCCACGAGGTGGTGGAACGCTGCAGCGTGCGCCACAGCCAGGCCATGATCGCTGCGCTGACCGCCCCGCGCGACCCCCAGCAGACGCTGCCACTCTCACCCTGGAGCGCGGCCGGCGCGCTGAGCGCGCTGCGCAGACAGGTGCAGACCGGCGAAGACGGCGCACCCATCACCGTCACGCTGACGGCGCCGGCCGCGCTCGACCAGTTGCCGGTGGAAGAGATGCCGTTGCGGGCGCGCGGCTATGTCGATAGCTTCTTTCGTCTGCGCATCTCCGAGAAGTATTTTGCCCAGATGAAGAGCCAGGCCGCCACGCTGGCCCGCCAGCACGCCCACGAGTTGGGCGCGCAACTCAACAGCCTGCTGACCGCCGGTCGCTTTGACGCGGCCCGCCACTGGCTCGGCGCTAACATTGTAGCGCTCGAAGCCCAGGTGCGCACCCTGGCGCAGGAACAGGCCCGCCTGGGTGATGAAGTGCAACAACAGCAGCAACATCTGCAAAGCGCCGCTGAAGTCCTGGAACGAGCGCCCGAAGGGATCATCCCCTTTCTGCGCCGGGGTGCGGTGCGCAGCGCCCTCTCCACCTATCTGGCCGAGGCCAACACGCTGGCGCGCAGCCTTCTCGAACAGCGCGCCACCGATCTGGCCGCCGAACTTGTGCGCCAACAACTCGCCTGGCTGCAAACGCAGGCTCGCACCCTCGACCTGCTGATCGCCCGTCTCCACCAGGCGCACGAATGGCTCACCACCCACGAGGCGGCGCTGGCCGGGCGCAGCGAGGGTGACGTCGAGCGTTCGTTGGCCCGCCCCGCGCTGATCGACTACTTCTATGGGCGCTATGCCGGCGCCGCGGCGGCCGATGCCCAACTCGCCATTGCCCAAGGCTCCGGCGTTGCGCGATGGGCGCAACAGAGCCCAGAACAGATCGCACGCCACTTGATGCAAAGCGCCGCTGCCACCTTTGCGCCCATCCTGCAATGCACGGTGGAGGATGTGCTGCAGCTGCTTTGGGGCGAACGTTCGGCGGAACAGTGGGTAGAGCGGCTCAAGGCCTGGGCGGCTGCCGCCTGGAACATCGACCGCTCGTTACTCAAAAGTGGCGGCGCCGCTCTCGCCAGCTTTTTTACCATCGGCGTGCCCGACGCGGCGGCGAGCATCTTCGCCGGCTGCGGCCACACGCTGGTCAGCACGCGCGATGTCGAGCGCATCATTGTGCTGCGCACCGTCTATGGCGCTTCGTTTGATGCGCTCAAGCCCTTTGTTCTCTGGCAACGGGCCTACGAGCGGCTGGCCTCCCATCGCCCTCTCCACGTGCTGCGCGACTTTCACCGGCGCGATGACCGCAGCGAGCAGATCTTTGCCCTTGGGCTGGTCTTCGATTCCATCTATCAGGACCACACCTGGTACTACCACCGCCCGGCCGACCCCCTGCGCCAGCCGATCCGCCTCGGCAATGGTCGCGCCAATGCTCTGGCTGCCTTCCACCAGCGCAGCGATTTGCAGCGCGACGTGATGAGCCGCATCGAGGCGCAGATCACCGCCGACGGCGTCAGCCAGGCCGCTGCCCGCATCGAAGCCTGGGTCAACGAAGGGGGCGCCGGCGATGATGAAATGCTCAACCGGCTGCGTGTGGCTGCCCGCGCCTACCTACAACAGTTGCGCGGCTTGTAAATGAGCGCCTGGCAATAACTTCCTGGGCTGATAAGTGATGAGTGATAAGTGAAGAAAGGTCATCGCTCACTCACCATACATCACTTATCACGCACCACGCCTTGCAAATTCGAGGTGACGATGACTCCCTATCTATTACCACGCGTCTTGTTGATCACTGCCGGTGAGAGCGCCGCGGTGTTGGCTGGCGAGGTAGATGCGCTCAGCTGTGAGTGGCTGCGAGTGGCGCCGCCCTTGCGCCGGCTCGCCAGCGCCGCGGGCAGCGCAGCACTGGCCGCGCTCTGTGATGAGTTGGCCTCCGCTCAACTGGCCGCAACGTTGCGCCACGCTGGGTACGAACTGGCGACGAGCGATGCGATCCTGGTCTGGCTGCTGATCGACACCCAGCACGCGACGCCCCCCGGCGCCGCCGGCAACGCTTCCGCCGAACTGCTCAACGCCGTGACCGAGACAGTCTGGCGCCGGTTACGGCTGCCCGTGCAACACCATGCCCTGCTGCTGGCCGAACCCGACGACGACGTGGCGGCGTGGCTGT
>JAHDWG010000018.1:15561-35851 GCA_023384495.1 Caldilineaceae bacterium | reverse complement strand
GATGATCGATGCCTCGTTACGCGCCACAGTGCTCGACACCCTGCGCCAACTTCACGATGAGTTTGGCATTTCGCTCATTTACATCACCCACGATCTGACCACGGCCTACCAGATCAGCCAAAACCTGGTGGTGCTCTATAGCGGCGCAGTGGCGGAGGCGGGCGATGTGGAATTGGTGGTCAAGCAGCCACGTCACCCCTATACACAGCTATTGGTCAGCTCCATCCCCCGACCCGACCCAGATCTCCAGTGGAGCGATGAGCCGGCGCCGTCGCCTGTTGGCGGGAGGGCGCAGCCCGGGGTCGGCTGCAAGTTTGCGGCCCGCTGTCCCCATGCGTTTGAGCCGTGTATCGAGACAGCGCCGCCGCTCTATCGCAGCGATGGGCGCCGCGCTGCCACCTGCTATCTGCAGATGGAACAGCCGGTGTTGCCGTGGGAAGAGATGGACGAGCTATTGGCGCCTGATGATGGCGTGGTTGAAGCCGTGATGGCCTCTGCGCAACCGGCGCCCCCATGACCATGACCGGTTTGGCTTTTCGCCTTGCAATTCTTGAACCGTGAAATTCATGAACAGTGATGCGCTATTATCGATATCCATACGCTTGGTAACTCCACGATTCGTTTTCTGTTGCGGTTACTCTGAAAACCGAGATTTTGAACAGCCGCCATGGCTTCGAGTCGCCCCGCTCTTCAGAGAGTGTTTCAAACAGAGCCCAATATCGTGGTAGCTTTGGTCACGAAAGGAGGTAGACAGCAAAACAGCGTGTAATCCCAGCTTCGTTCGATTCTGTTTGGTCCTTGTAAGGAACGCTTGCGCTCTGCTGCGGTTGCTTTGAAAGGCGGCATTTGGAGACCCTCTATCGCTTTGGGTCGCTCCGGTTTTCAAGCCGGGTTTAGCGTGACAGTCTCCGCAAGGATGGCGAAAAGGAGAGAACAACCATGTTATTCCATCGAAAGTGGACCCCCTACTTCTACGGTGCGTTGGTGCTCGTATTGCTGGCGGTCACGGCGTGCCAGCCCATGCCAACCGCCCCCGGTGTTGTGGCGCCGGCAGACATGACACGGGCGCAAAGCCTCAACGTTGCCATCGGCGGTCGCATTGCCGACCCGACCAACCTCAATCTCTATGCGCCGGGCGTCAGCCGCTCTAATACCGGCCTGCACCAGATCGTCTATGAGTATTTCTTCTATCAGAACCTGCAGACCGGTGAATATGTGCCCTGGCTGGCCGAAAGCTACGAGTACAACGACGACTTCACCACCATCACAGTTCAGCTGCGCGATGGCGTGAAGTGGAACGATGGCGAGCCTTTCACCGCCGATGATGTCGTCTTCACCTACGATCTGCTCAAGGCCAACCCCGGCATGGTCTGGGCTGCCGAAGTTGCCAAGAACGTCGACTCGGTCGAAGCGATTGACCCGCTCACCGTGCAGTTCAACCTCACCCATTCCAATCCGCGCGTTCACCTGAACCGTGAAGCGTTCCCCGCGGTGGGCATCTGGGGCGGCATCACCATCCTGCCCAAACACATTTGGGAGGGCCAGGACCCGCTCACCTTCAAGAACTCTGACCCCATCGGCACCGGGCCCTACAAGCTGCGCAACGCGACGGAAACGGCCATGACCTACGAGCGTAATGAAGAGTGGTGGGGCAAGGATGTTTTTGGCCGGCTGCCCGAGCCGCAGATCATCAACTTCCAGTACATGGGCCCCGAAACCAATGTTGCCCTGGCCCTGGCCGCCAACGAGCTGGACACGCCCAACATCGGCATTCTGTCGCTCGGCTCGTTCCAGGAGGTCGCCCGCCGTAACCCGGATGTGCACGCCTGGTCCAAGGATGCGCCCTATGCCTGGCTCGACCCTTGCCCGCGTGCGCTGATGGTGCAGAACGCCACGCCGCCGTGGGACAACCCAGAGATGCGCTGGGCGCTCTCGTACTCCATCGACCGCGAGACCATCGTGAACCTGGCGTACGAAGGGACCACCGTGCCGAGTTGGGGTATCTGGCCCTTCTACGACGGCCTCAACCCCTATTTCGACGCAATCGCTGATCTGCGCGAGGAGTACCCGGCGGATCAATATGACCCGGCCAAGGCCGAAGAACTGCTCACAGCCAACGGCTACAGCAAAAACGCCGCCGGCAAGTGGGCGTCCGGCGATGGTCAGGTGCTCAGCCTGACCTACCTGGTCAACGGCGATTCGCTCGAAGAGATGAAGGTCTCTGCCGTGTTGGGCGATCAGCTCAACGCAGCTGGTTTTGAGGTGGCCGTGCAGCCGCTGGCGGGCGGCACCCTTGATGACGCCATCTTGCGCGGCGACTACGGGCTCAAGTTGCATTCCTTCTGCCCTGGGTACATCTACGACAACCTCGAGTTGTTCCACAGCAAGTTCTATGTGCCCCTGGGCGAACCCGCGCCCTGGTACGAGCGCAACTCGTTCCGCTACCGGAATCCAGCGTTCGACGCCATCGTCGATGAAATGGCCCAGCTCCCGCCTGATGACCCGCGAAACATCGAGCTCTTCCGGGAGGCAGTCGAGATTTTCTTCCGTGACCTTCCTGTGGTGCCAACCATCCAGGCCCCAGCGTTAGTGCCATTCAACGAACACTTCTGGACGGGCTGGCCCAACGCTGAGAATCCGTGGAACATGCCAGTCAGTTGGTGGGCCACCTTCAACCTGGTCATCAACGGCTACCCAGACCCAGAGACCGGCGAGTGGGTGGGTGGCATCCAATCGACAACGATGGCGAGACAGTAGCAAGAAACCATCTCAAAATCGGTTGTGGCGTTGGAACGTTTTCGAACAGCATAGGTGTGGCACAGAGATTTTGAGATAGTCTCTACGGCGTAAAGCGTAAATGTGATGGGTGATGAGTGAGATGAAAATCACTCGTCACTCATCACCCTGGCACAAGACCATGCTCACTTACTTTCGTTACATTGGCGCACGGCTGCTCACCCTGTTGGTGACCGTCTACATATCCATCACCGTTGTCTTTTTGGTGCCACGGTTGGCGCCGGGTGACCCGCTCGGTGCGATCTTCGTCAACCTGGCTTCGGTGGGGGGCCGGGTCGGCTCGCAGGAACTGGTCCAAGAATATTCGCGGCGCTTCGGGCTGGACAAGAGTCTGTGGGAGCAATATGTCAGCTTCTTGCGCGAGCTTGCCCGCGGCAATCTGGGCTATTCGATCAGCACCTTTCCGTCCGAGGTGATCGATCTGTTGCGGTCGGCGCTGCCGTGGACGATTGGTCTGCTGACTGTCACCACCATCCTCAGCTGGGTGCTCGGCTCGATCTTGGGCGCGGTGGCCGGATGGCAAGGCCGGCGTTCGTGGTGGTCCCGGTTCTTTGTACCGGTGGCGCTCATCTTCTACACCACGCCCTATTACATTCTGGCGATTCTGTTGATCTTCCTATTCGCCGCCTATTGGCGCATCTTCCCGCTATCGGGCGCCTATGCCTTGGGCGTCACACCCGGCTGGAATCTGGCCTTTATCGGCAGCGTCATCCGCCATGCCACGCTGCCGGCGTTGAGCATCATCCTCGTGTCGCTGGGTTGGTGGTTTCTCAGCATGCGCAGCCTGATCACCGGCCTCAAGGGCGAAGACTTCATCATCAACGCCGAGGCCATGGGGCTGCGCGAGCGGCGCATCCTCTGGGGCTATGCCTTCCGCAACGCGCTGTTGCCCCAGGCCACCGGTCTGGCCATCTCTATGGGCCACATTGTGGGCGGCGCGCTGGTCACCGAGGTGATCTTTGCCTACCCTGGCATCGGCTGGCTGATCTTCAACTCGATCAAAGGGATGGACTTCCCCACCATCCAGGGTGGCGTCTTGCTCATCATTGTGGCGGTGGCGGTCGCCAATTTCATCATCGACGTGACCTACCCGCTCATCGACCCGCGCATTCGCCACCAGCAAGCAGGTTGAGTAGGGAATGAGGAGTATCGTATGACTGTTGCACCCATGCAGGAGAGTGTCGTCGAGGCAAGACCCACGGGCGAGGGGTTTGTGGCGCGGTTGTTCCGAAACCCAAAATTTTCGGTGGGTGCAATCATCTTTCTGTTTTTGGCGCTAGTGGCGATCATCGGCGGGCTGGCCATCGATCCGTCGCAGCGCCTGACCGGCGCATTTATGCCCCGCCAACCCCCCAGCGCCGGGCTCTGGCTAGGGAGTGACTCCCTGGGCCGCAGTATCTTTATCCAACTGTTGGAGGCGATCCCCAAGTCGATGCAGGTCGGGCTGATCGCAGCGACGCTGGGCACCTTGTTGGGCGCCCTCATCGGCTTTGTGGGCGGCTATTTCGGCGGGGTCGTCGATGCGGTGCTGCGCGTGCTGATCGATGTCTTCCTCTCGGTGCCCTCGCTGCTCTTTCTCATCCTGATTGCATCGCTGGTACGCGGGGTCAATGTCCAGACCATGGCGCTCATCATTGGCGTCTTTGCTTGGGCGTGGCCGGCGCGCCAGGTACGGGCGCAGGTGCTCAGCCTGAAAGAGCGCGGCTTTGTCGAGGTGGCGCGCATGTCGGGCATGGGTGGCCTGGAGATCATCGGGCGCGAGCTCATGCCCCACATGTTTCAGTGGCTGGGCGCCAACTTTGTCAACGCCTTTATCGCCGCCATCCTGGCCGAGTCAGGTCTCTCGATCCTGGGGCTGGGTCCGCAGCGCGAGATGACGCTGGGCATGATGATCTACTGGGCGCTCAGCTACGGCGCAATTCTGCAAAACTTCTGGTGGTGGTGGATGACGCCGGTGCTGACACTCATGTTGCTCTTCTTGGCGCTCTATCTGATCCACCTCGGGTTTGACGAGGTCAGCAACCCCCGCCTGCGCGTCGAAGGCTGACCGCCACCGCCAGGCGTCCCCCTCCCCGGATTCTTTGGCGACCGCTGTGTGTCGGCTGTTGCGTCTTTCCACGGTTCTGTCTGGGCTGTGATCAACATGGCCCAATATCAAAGGAGGAAGCGATGCCCGTCATCACCATCTCGCGCGAACTGGGATCGGAGGGCACCAACATCGCCCAGATGGTGGCCGCCCAGATTGGCGCCCCCTGTATCGACAAGGAAGTGCTGGCTGAAATGGCCCAGCAAGCCGGGATCTCGGTCCAGGTCATGGCCGCGGCGGAGGAACAGCTACTGGCGCGACCCATTGGCGTCAGCGACGAGATGCGCGCCTTCTGGTCGGCCCGGCGCGGCAAAGGCGTTCTCAGCGAAGCGCAGTTTGTCCAACACCTGACCGCCGCGCTCAGACTGCTGGCCGCGCAAGAGAATGTCGTCTTCGTGGGCCGCGGCGCACAGGTTGTCCTCAGGGATCACCCGGGCGCGCTTCATGTTCACCTCTACGCGCCGCTGGATGCGCGTGCGGCGCGCATCCAACAGCAGCGAAATCTGCCTGCGCTGGAGACTGCCCAGCAGATCATTCGCAAGGCCGATGAGCAGCGGCGGGATTGGTTTCGCCACTTTTTTAGGGGTGTGGACTGGAAGAGCCCCAAACACTATCATCTCCTGATCGACACCGCGCGCATCCCCCCCAAGCCGGCGACTGCGCTGATCGTCCAGGCGGCGCAGGCGACGCCACAACCGGCGACCGCATAGCGACTTTCGAAAACTGCTCTCCCCAACAACCACAATTGAATTGATACTCTGCTTCTCCATGCAACCCCATCTTGTCTATACTGAATTCAGATTGAAAACCGGACTCTGAAATGATCACGCCGAGTCCGTGACTCGGCGGTTCCGTGAACCGCCTTGAACACAAAGAACTCCGAATTTCATTGTGAACTCAGTATAGCAGCCGCCAAAAAGCGCGTTTGTGGACTGGCGCAAGGGGCGGTATGATTGCCCCATACTTCAGTCTCTTTTGTCTTCCAGTAGCCATGTAACTGGGGGATTGGGGCGATTTGGAGAGACTAAGGAGATTGAGATGGTCGCAGCCGGACAAAGCCAACCCACCAACGTCGAAAAGCTGCGCGGACTGCCGTGGAGCATTGCAGGCGACACCGGCAACACTGTCTTTGCGCAACTGATCTTTTTTGGCTCGGTCTTTGTGCTCTTTCTCGACGAACTGGGTCTCAACAAGACGCAGATCGGGTCGTTGCTCTCGCTCATCCCCTTCTGCGGGCTGCTTGCGCTTTTTATTGCGCCGGCCACCGCCCGCTTTGGCTTCAAACGCACCTTTGTCACCTTTTTTGGCGTCCGCAAAGTAATCACCGTCTTTCTGCTGGTAACGCCCTGGGTGATTGCCACCTTTGGGGCGACGGTGGGGATGGTCTTCGTCGCTGCGATCACGGCGGGCTTCGCCCTCACCAAAGCCGTGGCCGACACCGCCGCCTTCCCCTGGGTGCAGGAATATATCCCCGACAGCGTGCGCGGCAAATATTACGCCACGAGCAACCTGTTCACCACCATCGCCGCCTTCCTCACCGTCACCGGCGCCGGCTTCGTCATCAGTCAGGTCGGTGGTCTGACCGCCTTCATGCTCTTGATCGCGGTCGGCGTCGCCTTTGGTTTCTTTTCGGTCTTTTCGTACTCGCGCGTGCCCGGGGGCGCACCTCGCGAAACTGCCCGGGCCGACTTGGGAAAGATGGGCCTGGCGTTGCGCGATGGCAACTTCGTGCGCTACATGTTGGGGATCGGGCTGGTCATCGTCGGGTTTGTGCCCCTACTCTCGTTTCTGCCCCTCTTCATGCGCGAAGAGGTGGGCCTCAGCGAAGGCTCGGTTGTGCTGTTGACCAATGGCGCACTGGCCGGCGGGCTGTTGGCCGGCTATCTTTGGGGCTGGGCGTCGGACCGTTACGGCAGCAAGCCGGTGATGATGATTGGGCTGACCATTCGTCTCTTGTTGCCATTACTCTGGTTTATCATGCCGCGCAACTCCGAATGGAGCCTCTACGCCGCGCTGGGCATTGCCGCGCTTCAGGGCATTGGCGACGTGGGCTGGGCGATTGGGTCGGCGCGGCTGCTTTTTGTCAGTGTGGTGCCCGCCGCGCAGAGCATGGAGTACATGGCGCTCTATTACGCCAGCGCCGGTCTCATCACCGGGCTCAGCCAGTTGCTGGGCGGCGCAGTGCTCGACCTCACCGCCGGGCTGCACGGCCAGCTTGGCCCCTTCTTTATCGACCCGTACACCGTGCTCATGGTTGGGGCGTTTGTGCTGACGCTGGCGGCGGCGCTGCTCTTTCGCGGGGTGCGCGCCGACAATCGCGTCAGCGTGGGCCAGTTCGCCGGCCTCTTTTTTCATGGCAACCCCCTGCGCGCCATCGAGGCCATCGTCCGCTATCAGCGCGCGCGCGACGAGCAGACCGCAGTCTTCCACACCGAGCGGCTGGGCCAGGCGCACAACCTGCTCGCCGTCGATGAACTGCTCGACGCCCTGCGCGACCCGCGCTTCAACGTGCGCTACGAGGCGATCATCGCGCTCTCGCGCCTGCCCGCCGACCCCCGCCTCACCGAGGCGTTGATCCAGGTGCTGGAGGGCAAGTCGCCCGCGCTGAGCGTCATTGCCGCCTGGGCGCTGGGGCGGATCGGCGACCGCCGCGCGCTCAAGCCGTTGCGGGCCGGGCTGCACTCCCCCTATCGCTCCATCCAGTCGCACTGCGCCCGCGCCCTGGCCACCATGGGCGACCAGGGCATCATCCCGCTGCTGCTCAGACGACTACCCACCGAGACTGACTACGGCGTGCAGGTGGCCTATGTCTCGGCGCTTGGGAAATTGGGGGCCGGGCGGGGCGTCAAACCGGCGCTGGCGTTGCTGGCCGGCGCCGACGATGAGAGCACGCGCAGGGAGCTGGCGCTGGCTGTGGCGCGCATGCTCGGCCCCGAAGACCCGTTCATCCGCCTCATGCGGGCCGTGCGCGAAGAGGCGGGCACCGCGCTGGCGCAGACGTTGGCGCCCATCCAACGCCAGTGGGAGAGGCGGAAACCCAAAGAGCCCGCCGCTGACGAGGCGCTTCGTACAGCCATCGATGCCCTGGCCCGCAACGATCTGGAGCGTGGCGCCGCTGAGATCGCGCGCTTTGTTCACTCGCTGTCGCTGGAGCACATGGCGCCCGGCCACGCCGATGTCCTTCGCGCTGCCGCAGCCGAGCTTGATCGCGCCGGCGTCGAGCGTATGGAATATGTGCTGCTGGCCGTGCAGGCGTTGGCGGCGCACCGCGGCTGACGCCCGACGCCCGACGCCCGACGCTTGAACATGGACGGTGAATCACTGACGCTCACATGCGCTCTAGCACGCGCAGACAGCGGTCGATTTCGTCCAGCGTGTTGTAGTGAACCAGCCCCAGGCGCAGAAAGCCACCATTGGGTTCGGCCCCCAGCCGGCGGCTGAACTCGTAGGCATAGAAATTCCCATTCCAGGCGAAGATGTTCTGGGCGGCCAGTGTTGCGGCCAGTTGCTCGGGCGTCGCCCCTTCTTTGCGGATGGAGACGGTGGCGACCCGCTTTTCCCAATCGTAGCGATTGGTGACGCCATAGATTCGCACACCGGGGATTACCTCCAGCCCCTCGATCAGCCGCTCGATGAGCATCTGTTCGTAGGCCGCCACCTCGCGCCACGCTGCGGCCAGTTTCTCGCGGCGGGAGGCGCTCACGGCGGCGCCGCCATAGTGCACACCCAAGTCGGCCAGGTAGTCGATGGCCGCCGCCACGCCGGCCAACCCTTCATGGTTCTTGGTTCCGTTTTCCCACTTGCCGGGCAGTTCCTCGCCCGCGGGGCGGACGCGGTAGGCGCGCAGCCGCTGCAAGTGTTCGCGCTTGCCATAGAGGACGCCCACATGGGGGCCAAAGAACTTGTATGCGCTGCACGCGAGAAAATCGCACCCTAGCGCCTGGACGTCGATCAGCCCGTGGGGAGCATATTGCACAGCATCGACAAAGGTATAGGCGCCGACGGCTTGGGCCAGACCGATGATGGTCTGCACATCGTTGATGGTTCCGCTGGCGTTGCTGGCGTAGCCCACAGCCACAAGCCGGGTGCGCCCGGTGATCTGGGTGCGCAGGTCATCCATGTCGAGCGTGCACGTTTCGGTGTCCAGATCGACCCAGTTGACCTGGGCGCCCGTATCTTCAGCCAGCATCAACCAGGGCGCCACATTGGCGTCATGGTCAGCTCGCATCAGCACGATCTCGTCGCCGGGGCGGATCTCGGCGGCCAGCGAGCGCGCCAGGTGGAAGGTGAGGCTGGTCATGTTGGCGCCGAAAACGACTTCGTCATTCTCTGCGCCGAGCAGATCGGCGGCGGCCTGACGGGCCTGGTCGATGGTCTCGTCGGTGCGGCGGCTGGTCTCGAAGAGGCCGTGGGTATTGGCGTTGCGGCGAGTCAGGTAGTCGACCAGCGCGTCAATGACGCGTTGGGGAACCTGTGTGCCGCCGGGGTTGTCAAAAAAGATGGCGGGCCGCCCATTGTACAACTCGTTGAGCGCGGGAAACTGGGCGCGAATGGCGTGGACGTTGAGCATAGGCCTCCGGATTTTGGATTTGTGATTTTGGACTGTTCCCGGTGACTGCCGGCGAATCCTTCAGCGATGAGGCGCTAGAACAGGTCGGGCGGTTGGTCGATGGTGAGCCACCAGTGGTGTTCGTGTTGCAGCAGCGTTTGCCAGTCCCCGGCAACGAGCAGGCGGGTCAGCTCGGCCCAGGATTCGGTTTGGCGCAGACCCAGCGTCTGTTTCAGCATCTGCGCGGGTTCGGCCAAAAGACGTCGCTTGGGAGGGGTCAGATCGATGACGCGCGCCTGTACGTCGCCGGGCAGATTGGCAAGCTGCGCCGCGCGTTCAACGGCAACGTGAAAATCGCCCAGCGCGTCGACCAGCCCGTGCGCCAGTGCTTGGGCGCCCGTCCAGACCTTGCCGCTACAGATCGCGTCCAGCCCATCCAGGGGCAGATTGCGACCGCCGGCGACCCGCTGCTTGAACTGATCATAGTTATGGCGGACGCTGGCCTCGATCTTGGCGCGTTGGCGCTCATCCCAGCAGCGGTCTTCACGAAAGAGGTCGGCGTTTTGCCCGCGTTGGATGGCGTAGCGGTTGGCTTGCAGCTTAGCGTATGCCTCTTGCAGCACAGGCTTGGCTGTGATCACGCCGATGCTGCCCGTGAGGGTCGCAGGCTGGGCGACGATGGCGCGGCTGGGTAGCGCAATATAATAGCCGCCGCTGCCCGCAATGGCGCCCATGTAAACGACGACTGGCTTCTCGTCGTTGAGCAATTGCAACTCGCGCCAGATCAGGTCGCTGGCGAGCGCCGAGCCACCGGGCGAGTCGACATAGACCACCACCGCGGCCAGCCGGCGATCCGTACGGGCGGCGCGGATTTGTTGTTGGGCGGTCAGATGCCCCAACACCTCATCCCCAAAGAGCGGCAGCGGAACTGGAAACGAACGACTCTGGCCGGGCATAATGGCGCCGGCGAGGCTGATCACGCCCACGGCCTGGGCAGAGCGTTGCGGTGGGCGGCGGAAGAGCAGCCCACGCGTCTCGCGATAGAGCTTGAGGCGGGCCGGTTTCGCCCCCGCGCCGAGCAGGGCGGGCAACTCGTCCTCGTAGGCAATGGCGTCCACCAGATTGGCGGCCAACGCCTCTTCGGCTGTCCAGGGCGCCTCGTTGATGAGCGTTGCCACGGTTTCGACGGGCAGGTTGCGCCCACGGCTAATCGACTCCAAGAGATTGGCATAGAGACTATCGTAGAGCCATTGCGTCTGCTCTGCGTAGGCGGGCGACATCTCCGCTTCGCTAAAGCGGTCGAACGCCGTCTTCCACGGCGCGACCTTGACCACATCCATCTGCACGCCGGCTCGGGCCAGGGTTTGCTTCCAAAAAGTGGGCGCTGTGTAGAGCCCCACCACATCCCAACTGGTGAGTGGCGTCACCACCACCTGATCGGCGGCGCAGGCGGCCACATAGAGCGCGCGTGTGATGTGCTCCAGGTGGACCACAACGCGCTTCCTGGGCGTGGCCTTGCCGTGAAACTGGCGATCCCACGTGCGGAATCGGTCAAAGAGCATGGCCAGGCTCTGCGCCTGCGTCACGGCGAGTGGGGGGGCTTTGACAAGGATGAGCGCGCCCTTTACATCGGGGTCGGCGGCGATTCGCCAGAGGGCGTCGCTCAGGTCGGCCAGGCTCAACGGGGGCGGCATGCCGGGCAGAAAGGCATACCACCACGGGCGCGCGGGCGGCCGCTCGGTCAGCGGCTGGTTGAGCACAATGACTGTGTAATCAGGTAGACGGCTGCGAAACCAGCGCCGGCGCAGATTCGCCAACCCACAGGCCAGCCATTGCCAGCCCTGCGCCAGCGCGTTCCACACCTTCTGTAACACCATTTGCGGCTCCAGACTTACGGCGTTTGTGAACGGACGCCATGATACGCCAAATCCGGCGCGGGGAATGGCTCAGACAAACATCAGCCAAACGCTTTGCCAATCCAACAGGAAATAGGCAAGCGCAGCCAAAAGGGCAAGAAACACCAGCAGTCGCACCACCAGCCAAAACCGTCGCCACCAGCGGTCGTGGCGGGCGCCTCGTTCGAGCTTGGTCACAGCCTCGGCGTGAATGCCCAACCCCTGGCGCAAGGTCGCAATCTCTTCCGCCAGCCGTTTGTTGACGGTTGTCAGCGTCGCCAGCTTTTCTTCGATGGCCAACAGGCGCGCCTCCACCCATGCTGGTTGCCCGCTGATCTGTTCGTTGCCCGTACTGGGGTGGTCATTGCCGTTCATGGGCTTGTTTGAACATGACTTACGCAGCGCCTGATGGCTATCAGGGAGACAATGTGGTCAACGAACAAACCTTTCGTCAGGGCTTGCGTACGACCTATTGATGACAAATGATGCAAGACAAATCAACCCTGGCGCACATTGTCGCCCGAACAACCGATTTTGGCAAAACATAGGTGCAAAAACCTTGCCTGAAACGGCGCGGCCTGTTACACTGGCGAGACGGGGATTGCTGGCGGGTGGAGGGTTCCGCTAGCGTTGCTATCCAGGAAAGGGACGCCATGCTCATCGGTCTGCCAAGAGAGGTCAAGGAAAGCGAAAACCGAGTAGGGTTGTCGCCGGGCGCAGTGAAGGCGTTGGTGACGCGCGGCCACCGTGTGCTTGTGGAGGCGGGCGCGGGCGAAGGGAGCGCCATCACCGATGCGGAGTATATGGCTGCCGGGGCGGAACTGGCGCCCGACGCCGCCGCAGTTTGGGCTGCCGACCTGGTGGTCAAGGTGAAGGAGCCGGTAGCTGCGGAGTATCGATTTTTACGCGAGGGGCTGATCCTCTTCACCTATCTCCACCTGGCCGCCGACCACCCCCTGACCGATGCGTTGCTTGCCAGCGGCGTCACCGCGATTGCCTATGAAACGGTGCAGACGGAAGACGGCAAACTGCCCCTGTTGATGCCCATGAGCGAAGTGGCGGGGCGCATGGCCCCACAGGTGGGCGCCGCCTGTCTGGAACGGCACAACGGCGGGCGAGGTGTGTTGCTGGGGGGCGTGCCCGGCGTTGCGCCAGCCACTGTGGCGATCCTCGGCGGCGGCGTGGTGGGGACGAACGCGGCCAAGGTGGCCATGGGCATGGGCGCCCAGGTGACGGTGCTCGACATCAGCCACGACCGGCTCACCTATCTGGATGATGTCTTTCAGGGGCGACTGCAGACGCGCACGAGTAACGAATACAACATCGAGCAGGCCGTTTACAATGCGGACCTGGTGATTGGCGCTGTGTTGATCCCCGGTGGGCGGGCTCCGAAGCTGGTCACCAAAGCTATGTTGCCGCTCATGCGCAACGGCGCGGTCATTGTGGATGTGGCGGTGGATCAGGGGGGCTGCGTCGAGACGATCCGCCCGACGACGCACAAGAACCCGACTTATGTGGTGGATGACATTGTCCACTATGGGGTGGCGAACATGCCAGGCGCGGTGCCGCGCACGAGCACCTTCGCCCTGGTGAACCAGACCATGTCGTATGTGTTACGGATTGCCAGCGATGGGTTGGGCGCCATACGCAAGAGCGCAGAGCTGCAACATGGCCTCAACACCCACCGCGGGCGGTTGACCCACGCCGCCGTGGCCGAGGCGTTTGGGCTTGAGTATGTTGATCCGGTGGAATCCTTATAGATAATTGGAGTTACGCTATGGCAAAAACCAACACCGCCCCCCTCAGCGGGATGCGTGATTTTCTACCGATTGATGTGCTGCGTCGCAACTACGTCATCGATGTGATCGAACGCGTCTTTCAGGCCTATGGCTTTGAGCCGCTGGAGACGCCCACCATGGAACGCCTCTCGACGTTGCTGGGCAAATATGGTGAAGAGGGCGACCAATTGCTCTTCCGCGTGCTCAAGCGAGGCGAAAAGCTGGCCGAAGCGCTGCGTGAGGAGCCGAGTGAAAACGGCGTCAGCGACGCGGGGATGCGTTATGACTTGACTGTGCCCCTGGCGCGCGTCGTGGCCGAATATCGCAGCAAATTGCCCCGCTATTTCAAACGCTATCAGATCCAGCCGGTCTATCGGGCGGATCGCCCCGCCAAAGGCCGCTTTCGCGAGTTTGTCCAGTGTGATGTGGATGTGGTTGGCTCGGCCAGCCAGATGGTCGACGCCGAGGTGTTGGCGGCCGGCGCACAGGTCTTGCAACAGTTGGGCTTCCAGGGAGAGAACACCTTCACGCTGCACATCAACCACCGCGGCGTGCTGCGCGGCCTGATGGAGACAGCTGGCGTCCCGGCGGAGCAAGAGAGCGAGGCCATGGTCGCCATCGACAAACTGGACAAGATCGGTCTCGATGGGGTGCGCCAGGAGTTGGCCGCGCGCGGGGTTGCGGCGGAGGTTGTGCAACGGCTCTTGCAGACCATGGCGGCTGTGCCTGACGAGATCGTCGCGGTCATCAATTGGCTCGCCGATCTGCTCGAAGATTCGGAACCTGGCAGCCGGGGCGTGGCCGAGTTGAAAGAGATTGTCCGCTACAGCGCTTATGGACCTGCCGGCGGGCATTTGAAGATCGACCCCTATCTGGCGCGCGGCCTTAGCTACTACACCGGCATGATCGCCGAAGCGCATGTGGCGGGCTTTGCCAGTTCATTGGCCGGTGGTGGCCGCTACGATGATCTGGTGGGCATGTTTAGCGGGCAGCGTATCCCGGCTTGTGGCTTTAGCCTGGGCTTCGACCGGATCCTCTATGTGATGGAAGAGCGCAACATGTTCCCCGCACGGTTGGCGGGTCAGCCCCAGGTATTGGTGACACAGTATGACGAGTCGACTGCTGGGGCCAGCCTACAACTGGCCCAACAGTTGCGGGCCGCCGGCCTGCGCGTCGACCTCTACCCCGACACCGACCGCTACGGTCGCCAGTTCAAGTACGCCGAGGAGCGGGGCATCCGCTATGCGCTGCTGCTTAGCCCGCGCGAGATCGAAGCGGACGTGGTAGCCCTGAAAGACCTCGAAACCGGCGAGCAGGTGGATGTGGCGCCTGCGGATGTGGGAGGGTGGCTCAGGCAGCGTGTGTAGGGCAAGGCGCCACCCTGCCCTACCTTTGACCCTGGCCACCATCCTTGTTCTCACTGGTTTCGGCCCCATCAGTTGAGCCTTGGCGCTATGTTCGGTAATCCCCATTGATTTTTACATAGTCATAACTCAGGTCGGTGGTCCACACTGTGGCTGACCCCGGCCCCAACGCCAGTTCCATGCGCACATCCAGCTCGGGCAACTGGAAGAGTTCGGTGGCGCGCGCTTCGGAGTAATCAAGCGGCGCGCCGCCGGCCACGAGTTGCAGTTCGGGTGTGCGCTCGCCTGCGTTGGCGCCGCCGCAGATGTAAATCGAGCAGCGGCGCTGGTCGATGGTGGCGCCCGAGCGACCGGCCGCAGCCACAAAGCGCCCCCAGTTGGCGTCACCGCCAAAGAAGGCGGTTTTGACCAGCGGGCTGGTGGCGATGGTGTTGGCCACGGCGTGGGCTTCCTCATCGCTCTGCGCGCCGTTGACCGTGATCGTCACAAACTTGGTGGCGCCCTCGCCATCGCGCACGATCGCCTGCGCCAGATCGATGCTGATGGCGGTGAGCGTCTCGACAAAGCGCGCATACTCCCCGCTGGCCGGGTCGGTGATCTCAGGGTTGCCGGCGGCGCCGTTGGCCAGCAGCAACACTGTGTCATTGGTGCTCGTGTCGCCATCCACGCTGATGCGGTTGTAGCTCTGGTTGACCGCCGTGCTCAGCGCCCGCTGCAGCAGCGGCTGGCTGATGGCGGCGTCGGTGGCGATGGTGCTGAGCATGGTGGCCATGTTGGGGTGGATCATGCCGGCGCCCTTGGAGATGCCCGTGAAATGGACTGCGCGCCCGCCCATCTCCACCGTGCGGCTAAAGAGCTTGGGGCGCGTGTCGGTGGTCATGATGGCCTGGGCGGCGTCGCTCCAGCCATCGGCGCGCAGCGCGGCGACCGCCGTGGGCGCGCCGCCCAGCAGCGCGTCCATGGGCAGTTGCACGCCGATCACGCCGGTGCTCATGACAAAGACCGCATGGTCACCCGCGCCCAACGCCTGTTCCACCGCTTCGGCGGTGCGGCGGGCGTTGGCGTCGCCGGGGGCGCCGGTGCAGGCGTTGGCGCACCCGCTGTTGATGATCACGGCGTGGATGCCTTCGGGGTTGATGGCAAGCACCTGTTTGTCATACATCACAGGCGCGGCGGAAAAGGCGTTCTTGGTGAAGGTGGCCGCGGCGCGGCAGGGCGTGCGGCTGGCGATGAGCGCCAGGTCGAGCGCGCCGCTCTTCTTGATGCCGGCCGCGATCCCTGCTGCCTCGAAACCGGGAACAACATGGTCGGTGGGGTTCATTGGTTCCTCCTACTTCTCTCTTGTCAGCGCCTGCACCTTGAGCGGCAGGCCAAAGAGGCGGATAAAGCCGTGGGCGTCGGCGTGGTCGTAGTCGCCCTCCTCGAAAGTGACAATGTCCTGGCGGTAGAGGCTATGGGGGCTCTTGCGCCCGGCGAGGATGATGTTGCCCTTGTAGAGCTTGAGCCGCACCGCGCCGGTGATGGTCTGCTCGGTGTGGCTGACAAAGGCGCTGAGCGCCTCGCGCAGTGGGGTGAACCACTGGCCGTTATAGACCAGCTCGGCGAACTTGAGTGCGGCCTGCTGCTTGAACTGGAGTGTATTGCGGTCGAGGCAGAGCTGTTCCAGGGCCTGGTGGCCGTGATAGAGGATGGTTCCCCCCGGCGTCTCATAGACCCCGCGGCTTTTCATGCCCACCAGCCGGTTTTCGACAATGTCGACGCGGCCCACGCCATGTTTGGCGCCCAGTTCGTTGAGCATTTTGACCAGCGGCACGGGGTCGAGCGCTTCGCCGTTGACGTGGGTGGGCAGCCCTTGCGCAAATTCCAGTTCGACATATTCCGGCTGATCGGGCGCGTCTTCGGGGTTGGTGGTCCACTCGAACATGTCGGCGGGCGGCTCGTTCCACGGGTCTTCGAGCGGGCCGCCTTCGTTGCTCAGGTGCCAGAGGTTCTTGTCTTGGCTGTAGATGCGCGCCATGGTCGCCTTGACCGGCACATTGTGTTCGGCGGCATAGTCCAGCGCATCGACGCGGCCCTTGATGTTCCACTCGCGCCAGGGGGCGATGATGTGCAGCCGCGGGTTGAGCGCCATGACGGTCAACTCAAAGCGCACCTGGTCGTTGCCTTTGCCGGTGGCGCCGTGGGCTACGGCGTCGGCCCCTTCCAACTCGGCGATGCGCACCATATGTTTGGCGATGATGGGCCGGGCAAACGAAGTGCCCAGCAGATACTCGCGCTCGTAGATGGCGCCCGCCTGCATGGTGGGGAAGACATACTCGGTGAGAAATTCGTGGCGCAGGTCTTCCACATAGCATTTGCTGGCGCCCGACGCCAGCGCCTTTTCTTCCAGACCGATCAGCTCGTCTTCCTGGCCCAGGTTGGCGCAGAAACAGACGACCTCGCATTTGTACTCATTCTTGAGCCAGGGCACGATGATGCTCGTGTCCAGCCCGCCGGAATAGGCGAGCACAGCTTTTTTGACGGTGGGGCGTGTTTTCATCATTTTCCTCTCTGTTTTGGATACAGGATACGGGATACAGGTTATTACAAAATCCGTATGCTGCATCCTTATTCTGAATCTTACATTGCAGTTCAACAAAAAACGCCACCCGGCAGAACCGGTGTGGCGTGATGGAAGCGGTGTGGAGCTTGTCAGACCCCGCAAGCGGGTAGACTCGTGACACGGTATGCCATTTCTCGTCCGCTTCCGGCGGGCGACAACCTCAACTGTGTCATGGCGGAACCCAACCAATCGGTGGCAAACAGTGTGAACCCAATTGGCGACTGATCATACATGAGTTTGCCGCGAAAGTCAAAAGGACTGGAAGATACTCGCGCCTGGCCACGTGACCGGGCGCCACCCTCGCCTGCGGGCTGAGCGAAAAGCCATCTGCACGCCCGGTGCCCTGGGCTGGAGCTTGGGATATGTTGGGTACGGTTCGATCCATACATTCTACGTCGTTCTGAGCATCTGGGCGGCGTCCCATCTTGGGGTGGGGTCGTCGCGCCAACAGAAGGAATGGCGCAAAGGAGGCGAATGTGAAGAAATCGAGCGCGCTTGTGTGGCTCTCGTCGCTGGTCGCTTTGTTGGCCCTCGTTTCGGCGGGGGCAGGCCTCTTCTGGCCGGGCGAAGGCAATCCGTTCCCTTTCACCACCCTGCGCGGCCAAGCTGTAGAGATTTACGGGCAAGGGTTGTATCGCTATGACACTGCCTTCAAGGCCCCCATCTTGCGGGGGACGGATGGGGTAACGCTCTTGGTGGGTATCCCTTTGCTCGTCTGGGCAATCGCGCGCTATCGCCGTAACTCGCTGCGCGGTGGATTGTTGCTGACCGGCGTTTTATCCTACTTTCTCTACAAGTCCGCCTCGCTGGCATTTGGGGTCGCGTACAACGACCTGATCCTCGTCTATATTGTCTACTTCTCAGCCAGCTTCTTCGCCTTCATGCTCGCCTTCACCTCGATTGACCTGGCGGACCTGGCTGCGCGCATGTCACCCGATCTGCCGCACGGCTGGGTTGCAGCGTTTATGTTTCTGGCCGGGCTGTCGGTCTTTGTCTGGCTCATCGACATCATTGGCGGGTTGGCGCAAGGGGGCGCGCCCGCAAATCTGGCCAGCTATACAACCGAGATCACCTATCCAATCGACCTGGGCCTTATTGCGCCGGCTGCGTTTCTGGGCGGCGTGCTCGTCCTCCGCCGCACGCCGCTGGGCTATCTGATCGCCGCTACGTTGCTCACCCTCAACGCCATGGTGGGGGTGATGGTGGTGGGGCAAAGCATTGCCCAGACGCTGGCCGGGATCACGCTGAGCGTCGTGGAATGGGTGGCGTTCGTGGGGACCTTTGTGGGGATGAGCGGGATTGCCGTCTGGCTGCTGACGATCCTCTTCCGCCATCTTGCTGATTCGCCCCGGTGATTATATATTCAAGCTGAACAATTTTGCCTGAGCAGCAGAAGGGGAGAGAACAAAAGGAGAGAGCGATGTCAGAGCGGAGGAACATCTTGTGGTTTCTGGCCATTACCGTTGTGATATCCTGGCCTCTGTTTCTGCTGCCCCTGGCCTTTGGCGACGCCGACGCGGCCACGAGGCAGACAGTTGCGCTGGTGGGCTGGAGTCTCGCCATGTTTGCGCCGGCGATTGCGGCGCTGCTTACCGTCCGTCTGATTGCCGGTGAGCGCCTGAGCAGCCTCAATCTGCGCCGTCTGGGACCCAAGCGTTATTATCTATGGGCCTGGTTGCTGCCCCCGCTGCTGGCGATGGTGGCGTTGTTGTCTACCCTGTTGTTGGGCTTTGGGCAACTGGACCCAACGTTTGCCCTCATTCGAAGCGCGATACCGGCCGGGGCAGAAGGCGCCATCGCGCCGGTTGGCGTCGTGGTCGCCGGCCAGATCATCGCCGCCTTTACGATTGCGCCGCTGATCAACATCATCCCGGCTATGGGTGAAGAATTGGGCTGGCGTGGCTTTCTGTTGCCCCGCCTCATGCACCTGGGTAAGTGGCGGGCTATCGGGCTGAGTAACGTCATTTGGGGAATCTGGCATGCGCCGGCCATCCTGCAAGGGCACAATTATCCCGAAAATCCAGTGCTGGGCGTCTTTCTGATGGTTGGCTTCTGCCTGCTGATAGGCGCCATCTTTAGCTGGCTATATCTGCAAACGGAGAGCGCTTGGGCGCCGGCGTTGGCGCATGGCTCGCTCAACGCCACGGCTGGGCTGCCGATACTCTTTCTAGCGCCGGGGGTCAACGTCACCCTGGGCGGGACGCTGGCCAGCGTAGCCGGCTGGATCGGCCTGGCGATCTTTGTGGCCTGGCTGGTGGCGACTCGACGTTTGTAAGGCAATGCATTAATGAGGCAATGCATACCTCCACGGCCATATCCGCGATGCGGGAAGATTTGTTGAGGCCAAACATATTGGCTCATCACGTGTGGAGAGAAGGGGAGAGCGCATGAAGGATCTGCCAGAAGTCAAGCGAAACTTCCAGGCCGAGGTGCACTTTGCCTTGGGCGCCGTGATCCAAGGTGTCACTGTCGCCGCGTTGGGCAACGAGTTGGCCCGCGCGCTGAGAGACCTACCCTTCCCCGGCGCAATCTGGGTCTTCGTCACCGGGGCACAGAGCCTGCTACTCTGTATTGCGTTTTGGTATACCTTTATGAACAACTATTTTTTTGGTTTTCGTGTGATCAACCTGACCGCCAAAACCCATTTTCTGTTCGCCACCCTCTATCTGATCTTGGGGTTGCAACAGCACATTGCCATTCAGTATCTTGGCGCGCCTCGCCTCTGGATGACCCTCTACGTCCTGTTGATCTCCACCGTGTTGGCCGGCTCCTGGGTATCGTCGCATGTGACGGTTGTGGATCAGCAAGGCGCGCGCCAGGCGTTCGACTATGACCCTGGCTCTAAAGCCTTTTTATCCGCATTCTTGCTGGCCCTGGGCGCCGTACTCGTATGGTATGCGGCGCCCGACGTCGACGGCGTGCTCTTCAGGTCGATCGCGCTTTGCATTTCTGGCGCCGGGCTCATCCTGTTTGTCATCTATTCCATCCGGCGCTTTCAGCGGCATCTGGACGTGGAATCATAGCCCGCATTACGATTCTGTAGCCAAATTCACTGTTGGATCAGCGGCAGGTGGGTGTGAAGGTCCCCCTCAAACGGCAGCAGGCTAGCCACGAACAATGCCACCATGCCGGTTGAATCCTGACGCCTGCGATAGACGACAAAGGTGCTGTCGGGCGCTATCTTGAAATCGGTCCTCGCGGTTGAGAGGGACATCGGCCC
>JAHDWG010000018.1:12012-15551 GCA_023384495.1 Caldilineaceae bacterium | reverse complement strand
CCGTCGACCGGCTTTGCGTATAGATAGACGGCGCGGCCGTGATCGAGCTGCCCTTGTTCAAAGATGACGAGTTGCCCATCGGGTGAAAAGGAGGCCCTGCCGACCGAATCATCGCGGCCCAGTGGATAATTCTGTTGGGCCGGCTCGCCTCCGGTGGCGGAGACGAGAAAGAGGTTGTTGGGTTCAGGATATTCGGCAGTGCGAAAGAGAGGCCGCCCCTCGATGGGGTCGAGCGAAAGATCGTGCAAAACGGAAGGGGTGGCCGGTGATTGGCTCAGGTGTACGACCGGCCCACCGGTGATGGGGACACTGTACAACTGCCGCTTGTTGGCTTCGGGACCACCCACATAGACCACCCGGCTGCTGTCGGGCGTGCTCGCAAACCATTCGATCACGGCGTCGGGCCCCAGTGTGTTCAATCTGACCTGGGCGCCCCCGGCGATGGGCACACTGTATAGTTCGGGGATGGAGTCGAAATCCTTGCCAAAGTTGTAGACCACATAGCGGCTGTCGGGTGTAAATTCGCTAAAGCGAACATCCAACCCGTCTTTCAAGGGATGATTCAGTTTGCGCACCGATCCGCCGGCAACCGGGACGACATACAGTTCGCGCGATTCGAGTCTGACCGTTTCCACCAGGTAGACGACATGCTGGCTATCGGGGCTGATGGCATGGTAGTCGATCCGTCTGCCGCTGGGCAGGGGGGCGCTCAGCTTCTGGCTCACGCCGCCGGCAATCGGCACGCGATACAGCTCGTCGCCGTTGCCTTCCTGGTTGGCAAGGTAGATGACCGCGCTGCCGTCTGGCGTGGGGAGATAGCGAACCAGGTATTCGGAAAAGGGCGCACGATCGATTGGCTGGTTGAGCTTGACCAGACCGCCGCCACTGGCCTCCACCGAGAAGAGTTCGAAAAGTTCATCCACATCCTGGTCGGCGAGAAAAAGAACCCGGTCGCCCACCGTTCGAATTTCATAGTAGGGGCCGACATTCCCATTGGCGATCAGCGACCCATTGAGCTTGACCACGTTGCCCCCGGCCAGCGGCGCGCTGTAAAGCTCGACCTGCTCGTCCACATCCTGGTCGGCGGTATAGATCACATGGCCGCCATCCGCGCTGATCAAGAAGAACTGGACGGCCCCATTTGCCACCAGGGGTCCATTAAGCTTGACAGGCGCGCCGCCACTAACGGGAACACGGTATAGTTCTGCGTCGCCATCTCCATCCTCGTCGGCGATATAGACGACATCCATGCCATCCGGTGTGATGGCAAAGCTGCCAATCACCTGCGCCTCGGCCAACAGGGTGGTCACCCGCTCGGGCCTTGCCAGCACCGGCGCCGGCAGCAACGAAAGCGCGACAAGCAGGGCGATCCCGGCCTGCTGAAACCGTCTCCGGCCAAAACGGCGAACCGGCGCATGAACCTGCTCTCTGTGAAAGACGCAACATGGAGTCAACACATTCGGTTCCTTTCTTCACTTCTGAGAGCATAGTGGGTGGGCGGGCTGCGTTTCGTCGTAGGGTGAGATTGGTGGTTGTTTGAAACGATCGTTTCAAACAAACACCAGGAGAATAAGAAAAATGGATTTCAAAAGCTTAGCCCAGGAAAATCCAACGAGCCCGGGTCTCGTTCGAGGCTTGTCGCACGCTCACGCGCTGGGCGTTGTTGTAGAGACCTGCCCATTTGCCCCGCGTAAGCGAAACGCCAAAAAGATCAAAAACACCCCGAACAAAATCGCATAGACGCCGATGATCCAAAGCACAGCCAGCGCGCCTGCGCCGGGCTGCACAAAGAGCAGCACGCCAAAGATCACCGAAGCGATGCCGGCCAGCGCCATCCAAAACTCGCCCTCAATCTCCTTGCGCAGGCGGATGGCGGCAATGATCTCCAACACGCCCGTGATCACAGCCCAGGCGGCAATAAAATAGAGCAAGACAATCGCCGTGAGCCCGGGGTAAAAAAAGGTGAGTAACCCCACCGCGACGCCGGCGCCGCCTTCCAGCACCATGACCCACCAACGCCCTTCCCGCCCAGCCATGCGAAAGCCGCCAATCAGCGAGAAGATGCCGTCGACCAGAGCATAGGCGCCGAAGAGCAAGATCAGCGCGGCCAACGTAATCCCTGGCCACACAAACGCCAAAATACCGAACACGATTGCAAACAACCCGCGGATGGCAATGACCCACCAGTAGCGCGCCAATTCGGTAACCATGTTTCAACCTCCTCTTGACGTGGAATCACATGGACAACAGCGAGGTCTTGCGCTGACTATCATAGCGTGAGCGGCTTCCACTTGTCAATTGGTCCCGGCGCAGGCGCCAGCCATCTACCACTCGACCTCAGCCCGCTCGTTAAGGATGGTCTGATAGAGTTGTACCGTCTGCACAGCAATGGTCTCCCAGCGGTAAATGGTTTCGATCTCGGTCAGGGCCTGGGCGCGCCGAACGGCGGCCGCCGCCGGGTCTGCAAGCAGTTGGTTTACGGCCCAGACAATGCTCATGGGGTCGTCGGGCAACACGGTGAGGCCGTTGACCTGGTGCTTCACGACCTCACCCAGCCCACCCACATCGCTGGCAATGACGTTGCATCCCATGGCCATTGCCTCGAGCGCGACGATGCCAAATGGCTCGTAGAGACTGGGAAAGACGGCCGCATCCACCACCTGATAGAGGTTATCCCGTTCCCGGTCGGTGATGAAACCAAGAAACGCGACGTTTCTCTCCACATTCAGTTCGTAGGCCAGCGGCCACATTTTGTTGCCGTTCTTGCCGGCCACCAACAGGTGTGTCCCCGGGTGTTCGGCCAAGATGCGCGGCATGGCGCGAATCAGGATGTGCAAGCCTTTCTCATGGACCACGCGACCTACGAAGAAGAGGAGTTTCTCACCGTTGGCGGCAAAACGTTGACGCAACGCCTGCCGTGCAGCCTCGTTGTTCAGCGCCGCCGCATCCAAGTGGATGCCGTTGAAGATCACCACAAGCTTGTCAACCGGCGCCCCGAAGAAGCTGTTGAGCTCCTGGCGCATATATTGGCTACAGACAATCACGCGCCATGCCTCAAAACAGATTTTCCATTCCAACTGGTCGATCTGGTAACTGGTGTTGCTGGGGATGTAGCCCTGATGGCGGCCACGCTCGGTGGCGTGGACGGTGGCGACCAATGGTGTCTTCCAGCGGTGTTTGAGGATGATGCCCGCCATCCCTGTCTGCCACTCATGGATGTGAATCAGATCATAGCGGTGTGTTTCGGCCAGACGAGCCGCAGCTTCGATAAAGGTTGTGTTGTTGGCGATCACACTGTTGTAGATGTCGCGCACATCCATGGGTGGCGTCTCGACGCGGTGAACCGTCAAATGGGGGGTTATCTGTTCCACCGATGGCCCACCTGCATAGTGCGGTGTCAACACATCAACATACAGTGGGCCGTCGGCGGTGGGCAGACTGGCCAGCGCCGGCGCCAATTCGGCCACATGGCGCCCGATGCCGCCCACTACGTGGGGTGGAAATTCCCAACTGATCATCAATATGCGCATACGTTCCTC
>JAHDWG010000018.1:0-12002 GCA_023384495.1 Caldilineaceae bacterium | reverse complement strand
TACCACCGAATCGTCCACGTCGTTTCCGCGGGGTTCGGCTGGTGGGCCAGGCCGGCTATGGCGCTCTTTGTCGCCACGTAGACCTGATAGGCCAGTGGTGACGGCGCAGCCTGGGTTGCCGCCCATGCATCATAGCCATCATCGATCCATGCTGCCCAGTATACAGCAGCGAAGTGCTCGCTCAGTTCCGCAAAGACCGGGTCGTCACCCTGCACGCCGATCAAAAAGGGCACAGCCGCATGGTCGGCCCGCAGAGTCCGCAGATAGGCCGCGACAGCAGCCGGCTCACCCAAGTGCAGGATGGCGTCGGTCACCGCCACCATGCTCAAATCATCCTGCCCTGCCAACTGATAAAGAACCGGCATCTCCCCTGGATTCATCTCGCCCTGTGGGGTGTGAGCCAGCCACGCGGGCGGCAGCCCCACCACAACGAGCCGCTGCGCGCCCTGCATCTGCGCCAGTTCCTGCGACGCGCCGATGAGCGCGCGCAGCCATTGCGCCACTGCCTGGCTGGGCGCAAGCGACGCACCAGGGTCAAGCGCAAAGGGGATCAACCAGGGAGCGCCTGCGTCGGCGACCGCGGCCTGCGCCTGGCTCACGGCCTGGGGCGTGAATGGCCCGATCACCGCGCCCACGCTGGGGTCGGCCAACAGCTTCTGCGCGCTGCGTTCGACATCGGCGCTCGCATCCAGCGCCAGAGGCATAAAGTCCATCGCAGCGGGGGCAGCCTCGCTCAATGCCGCACGCATGGCCTCAAGCGCCTGATAACCCGTCCGCCGATAGAGACCCTCAAAGGGCGCCAATAACCCGATCTTGACCACAGGTCGGACAGGCGCACAGGAAACGAGCACAAGGCTGAGCAGCGTGATCCAGATTGTGTGATACGGAAGGCGCGCGATGGGGTGGGTCATCGGGGGCGCATTGCCCACCCCTGTGGGTCTAGCGATAGCCATACGTTCTAAGGTTGGCTTCGTGTTCGGCAAGCGTCACCGCAAAGACATGGGCGCCGCTGTCACCGGTCGCCAGGAAGAAACAATAGCCAGTGGTGGCCGGATTGCGCGTCGCTTCGATGGCGTTGAGGCCGGGGCTGGCAATGGGCCCCGGTGGCAGCCCTGGGTTGAGGTAGGTGTTGTACGGGCTGATGACCGTGGCGTATTCCTCGATGCGTTCGGGTTTCCACCACCAGTTACCCACCGTCCCCCGCGCATATTGCACGGTGGGGTCGGCCTGCAAATAGTTGCCGCCCACATCGGGGCATGCGTTGTTGATCCGATTGAGATAGACGCTGGCGATCAGCGGGCGCTCATCGGCCAGCACGGCCTCGCGTTCGACAATGCTGGCAAGCGTGATCAGGTTGTGCCCACTCAACCCACTGGCGCCGCCCACCAGCCCGCGTGCGCCGATCTTGCTCTCAAAATTTCTCAAGAAGGGCCGCAGGATGAGTTCGGGCGTGCTAGCGAAGACGGGCAGCCGATAGGTGTCGGGGAAGAGATAGCCTTCGAGGCTGGCCTCGTCGGGCAGCCCCTGCAGAAAGTCAAAATCCTCAAAGAGCGATAGGCTGCGCGGCTGTCGGACAGCGGCCAGAAAGCGGTCAGCTTCCATGATGTTGTTCTCGGCCAGCCGGTCGGCGATCTCCTCGAGACGGAACCCTTCGGGGATGGTCACCAGCGCCTCTTCAAAGAGCGCATTCTGCAACGCCTCGGCGATTTCGGGCATGGTCATCGTTTCGGCCAGCATAAAGTTGCCCGCCTCGATCCGCCGGTCTAGCCCCGTCACACGTAGATAGAGATTGAACAGGTCGGCGTCGTGGACAAAGCCTGCCGACTGCAAGCGCGAAGCCACAAAGCGCGCCGGCTCTCCCGGTGTGATGACAAAGGGGCGCGGGCGTGGGTTCGCGCCGGCGGTCCAGGCGAGTTCGTCCTCGCGCAGCCGGAGGCTCATAGTCAACACCTGCTTCTCGATGTTGTCGGGCGTGAGCGCGCCGCGCCCGGCGGTGGGGTCGATGAGGCCGGCCGTCTGCTGCGGCGCGCCCAGAAACTGTTCGGCCAGGTGGGCGCGGCTCACAACCCAAACGCCAACGAGGACGCCTATCACCATGAGCAAAAAGCCCAAACGGAAGAGATTGGTCAGCAACTGACCTCGGCGGAACTGGTCGCGCCATGACGGTTGAGCTTTGAGCAATTGGTTGCGACGACTGAGAATTAGGTCGCGGCGGGAATTGGTAGTCATAGATTGATATGGTGACTGGGCGGTTGACCGATGTTGGGGTGCTTTGCACCATCTCGCTTGCTCAGTCTTGGTTCTGCCGTGTCAAATCTCTTTCCGGTAACTCGATGCGGCCAAAATCAGCGGTTTCGCCGCGGCGCTGTGCGTCAAGATACTGTTGCAATAGGATAGCGGCGGCCACCGCATCCTCGCCGGCCTCGTTGCCCCAGCCGCGTGGCGGGCCGGTGGCCAGCCATTCGCGAGCGGCGTAGGTGGTGAGCCGTTCATCCCAAAAGACGACGGGGATGGCCCGGCCCACCAGCGTGCGCAACGCCTGCGCCAGCCGCATGGCCCACTTGCGGATCATCTGCGCCTGGGGCCCTTCGCTGCCATCCATGTTGAGTGGCAATCCGCAGACAATGCCCGTCACCCCATCGCGCTGCACAAGCTCGGCAAGCCGTGCAAAGTCGGCGCGGCGGCTCGTGCGGTCAATCACCATCAGCGGGCGAACCGTCAGCCCCAGTGCATCACACGTGGCCACCCCAATGCGCGCCTGGCTCACATCCAGCGCCAGCAGCTTGCCCGGCGCGTTCATGCGCCCTCCAACCGGTCGCCGGCACATGTGCTCATGGGGCCACGCCCGTCCCGCTATAGTCGACGCGCACCTGGATGCGCCGGCCCAGGCGCGGCAGAATGCCCAGCCAGTCTGGGTCGAGATAGATCTCTGGCGGGCGTGTGATGTTCCACCGTTCTTGAAACACGCGCGCGGCGGCTTCGGGCGAGAGGCCCGCCACGGCGGCGCGCACTTCCACCGGGTCAATGGGAACGACATAGTCGCCGCGCACCGCCACTGTAAATTGGACCGAACGGTTTAGCGCGGTGGCGCCCGGCATCCGCTCCATGCGGAAGGAGTCGGCCACCAACATGCCGCGCGGCGGAATCTGCTGCTGAAGCGCAGCGAGCATGGCTGTCCGGGTTGTCTCTTCGTTGACGGCCACACCCTGCAAAAGGGTGCGAAGCGTCAACTCCAGTTCCGGCGTTTCTTCGTCATTGAAGGCGCTAAAGGCCTGGGCAATCACAAAGGTTTTGACCGTTTCTGGGGGCAGCCACTCACCTGGCTGCAACTGCTCTTGCAGTGTTTGCAGTGCCCGTTCCTGCGTGGTCTGCTGGAGTTGCGCCAACAGCTCATCTCGATCTTGTTGGGTAACGACCGGCGTTAATTGGGCGCCGCCGCCAAAAGTGGCATCGGGGTTGATGACCGTGATGCTAAAGCGGAGCGCACCCTCGACCACGCTGATCGCGTTGGCGCGCACGTTGCCCACGATGCCTGGATCTACCGCCTCAATGGGCACGGCAACCCGCTGGCCCACACCGCCGGGCAACTCGCCGGGCGCCGTCGTGCGGAAGCGTACTGGCGTCCCGGTGCCCGTGCTCACCACTGTGCCCACAGGGATGTTGGCCGGCGCGCTGCCGGTGTTGACAAAGACGACATTGCCGCGCGCAGTGTCGCTTGGGCGCTGCGCCCTCCCTGTGGTGGGCATTGCGCCGGTGATCTCCAGGGTCGTCTCCATGAGCCGGCCAGGCAGCAGGTTGACCTCCAGATCCGCCTCGATGATATCGGGGTTGGCGGTCAATTGCACCAGCGCGCCCGCAGGCTCGCGGCCCGGCGTCACCGTGATAGTGGCTGCGGGGAGCACATAGATGAGGAAGCCGCCCACCATTGCCGCCATCATCAGGCCGGCCAGCGTATAGCCAGCCAGCCGTACCCAGAGCGGCAGCGCGCGTCGATAGCGTTCTTCGCTGCGAATACGCTTCTGCCGGGCCTGATGCAAATTGGGGCGAGCCATGCGTTGCACCACATCCGCCCGGCGCCAGGGGGGTGGGTCGGGCAGGCCAAGTTCGGGTTGGCGCGGGTCAACGGGCGGCAGCGCGGGGTCCATGCGCCAACGGCCCCGCCGCGCGTCTTCGGCATGGGTGAAAACGGGGATGCCGGCCTGCCGCGCTACCTGGCGCGTGGTCAGGTTGCGGGTGGCAATAGCCAGATCACAGCGCTGGATCTGCGCCTGGCGTTGCAGCAGCCTCATGCGCGCTGCATTGTCCAGTTCAGTCCATTCGTCGGGGATGGCGAGCACCACGCGCCGGTTGCGCCGCTGGGCCAATTGCCGGCGTACTGCTTCGAGGCGCGCTGTGGGGTCGATGCTGAGAAATTCGGTCATAGGTGCGAGATATGGGATACGGGATACGGCCACAGCCCTATTCTGCACCCCGTATCCCTACTTCATTTCAGGTGCTGTTGCACCCAGCCGGGCACGCTGCCCAGCGCTTCATCCAGTTTGTCGCTCTCTTTGCCGCCGGCCTGGGCCATGTTGGGGCGGCCACCGCCGCTGCCGCCGATCAGTTTGGCCGCATCGCGCACCAGGTTGCCCGCGTGCATGCCTCGCTCGATCAGATCGGGCGTCACCGCGGCGACGAGCATGGGCTTGTCGTTGATAACCGAGCCGAGCACCACCACACTGCTGCCCAACCGGTCGCGGAACCAATCGCTCATTTGGCGCAACGTCTCCACGTCGGACGCAGGCGCCTGCACCGCCAGCACCGAGAAGCCGTCGATGGCGATGGCCTGATTGAGGAGCGACTGGGTATCCTGCTGAGCCAGCTTCTGGCGCAACTGCGCTACCTCGCGCTGAAGTTGCTGGTTTTGTTCCTGCAATTGTTGTGCGGCCTGTTCGAGTTGGTCGGGCCGGGCGCGCAAAATAGTCGCCGTGCGTTCCAACGTGGCAAGCCGGTCTTCCACCAATTGTTCGGCCAGGCGTCCCGTCACCACCTCCACGCGGCGCACGCCCGACGAAACACTGCCCTCACTCACCACCCGGAAGCCGCCGATCTCGGCGGTGCTCTCCACATGAGTGCCACCACAGAGCTCCATGCTCACCGGCATGCGCTCCGGTTCGGATGGCTCAGGCTCACCAAAGCTGACCACGCGCACCTCGTCGCCATATTTTTCGCCAAAGAGCGCCATTGCGCCTTCTTGCACCGCCTGTTTGTAGCTCGTCCACCGGGTGTTGACCGGGTAGTTGGCCAGGATGATGGCATTGGCGGCGTGTTCGATCGCGGCCAATGCCTCCTTGCTCACCGGCTGCGGGTGGGTAAAATCAAAGCGCAGCCGATCCGGCGCCACCAGCGAGCCGGCCTGGTGCACATGCTCGCCGAGCTGGTTGCGCAGCACCGCGTGGAGCACATGGGTGCCCGTATGGTTGCGCATAATATCCCAGCGGCGCTCGGTGTCGATGACAGCGTGGGCCGGGTCGCCCACCTTGACCGTGCCGCTGGCGACCTTGCCGATGTGGACGATGAGCCCTGGGATGCGGCGCCGCGTGTCGGTGACAGTGACCGACCAGACGGGCGCATCCATGTTGTCGGGCCAGTAGTAGATTTCGCCGGTATCGGCCACCTGGCCGCCGCTTTCGGCGTAGAAGGGCGTTGCGGGCAGCACCACTTCGACGACAGTGCCAGCGTGGGCCTCATCCACCACTTGCCCCTCAACAATAAGGCCAGCGACGGTGGTGTCTGTCTCGGCCACATTCTCATAGATGAGATGTTTTACGCCGCCTTCGTCAACGACGCCCTGACGCTGAAGGTTCCCCAGCAGCTCGCCGTAGACGCTCAGATCAAGGCCCACCTTTTCCACCACGCTGGCGCGGCTGCGTTCTTTTTGTTCATTGAGCGCGGCGAGAAAAGCGCCTTCATCGATGGCAAAGCCCCGTTCCTGCGCCACATCGCGCGTCAGGTCCACGGGGAAGCCATAGGTATCCCACAGGTGGAAGGCATCCTGGCCGGCGATGGTGCGCGCGCCCTGGTTGGCCAGGCGGCCCATAAGGTCGTCGAGCAGGGTGAGGCCGGTGGCCAGGGTGCGATGGAAGCGTTCTTCTTCGTCGTTGATGGTCTGCAAGATAAAGTCGCGCTTGGCGCGTAACTCGGTATAGTGACCGCCCATTTCATCGATAACGGTTTCGGCCACGCGGGCCAGAAAGGGCTGCTCAAAGCCAATCAGCTTGCCAAAGCGGGCGGCCCGCCGCAGGATCATGCGCAGGACATAGCTGCGCCCCTCGTTGCCCGGCTGCACGCCATCGTTGACCAAAAAGGTGACCGAACGGCTGTGGTCGGCGATGGCGCGATAACGGAAGAGATGCTGCTTGCGGTGGGCGTCGTTTTGCCGCAGCAGCGACTGGATGCGGTGCATGATCGGCATAAAGGCGTCGGTGTCGTAGTTGTTGTCGGTGCCCTGGAGGATGCTGGCAAAGCGCTCAAGGCCGGCGCCGGTATCCACACCGGGGGCGGGCAGCGGTACGAGCGCGCCGTCGGCCTTCTGGTCGAACTGCATAAAGACCAGGTTCCAGATCTCCAGATACTCGTCATTTTTATTGACGCCGGCGGCGGTCTGCTTGTTGAGATCGCCCCAGTAGAAGTGAATTTCCGAATTGGGGCCGCAGGGGCCAGTATCGCCCATGGCCCACCAGTTGTCCTTCTTGCCAAAGCGGAGAATGCGGTCGCGCGGCGCGCCCACGTCGGCCCAAAGCTGTTCGGATTCGTTATCGTCCATATAGATGCTGAACCAGAGGCGCTCGAGCGGCATCTCCAGCTTGTTGAGAAGCAGGTCCCACGCAAAGCGGATGGCGTCGCGCTTGAAATAGTCACCAAACGAGAAGTTTCCCAGCATCTCGAAGAAGGTGTGGTGGCGCGGGCTGGGGCCGACATTCTCCAGATCGTTGTGTTTGCCGCTGACGCGCATGCACTTTTGGGCGGTTACGGCGCGGCGGTAGGGCCGCGGGTCAAGACCCAGGAAGGTGTCTTTGAACTGCACCATACCTGCATTAGTGAGGAGCAGGGTGGGGTCGTTGACCGGCACCAGGCTGCTGCTCTCTACGATCTCGTGGTTGTGCGCGGCGAAGAAATCGAGGTAGAACTGGCGGATCTCGTTGGTGGAAAGTCGCTTCATACAGACACACCTCCCCGGCCCGCGGGGCGTGAATGGATGGGCCTCATGCCCAGTCAATGCCGATTGATGATTCTTGTGATTGTAGGCCAAGCGGGGAGGCATGTCAAAATTGCAGGGGAATCCGGCGCGCTGGGGCTTCGTCTCGACTATCACCTCAGTTGAGGCAAAATGTAGAGCATGGGGATGAGCAGATTCAACAGGGCCAGCAGAAAAAACGGTGTGGCCCAAATCACCCACCGGACGACTGTCGCGCTCTGCGCCAACCATCGCCAACCTGGTCGTTGGTTGACCATGGCGGCGCTAGACCCTGGGCGTTGGGCGCCAATCAACACCAAAGGTTGACAAAGCAGAAAGAGTGTCATGGCGAGAGTCGTCGCAATCGTCCACTTATCAAAATTGCCGCTTGTGTACCCAATGATGGCGAAGGCAAAGGCCAACACCCCGGCCAGAATTGCGGTGATCATCCCTTGAAAAGGGCGCAACACCTCACGCCAGCCCAGGGCAAAAAACGTGCTCAGCGGCAGCAGTCCCCAGAAGAAGTAGCGTCCTTGATGTTGAACGAACTTAAAATTATACCCGATATACGCTGCGAACACGGTTACGAGGAGGGCGGCGAAAAGCACCAATACCCACACCTGAAAATCGTCCATATCCATATCCGGGCCGCCCGAGATGAGCCGCACCAGCGCCCAGAGCGCACCTAGAAAGATGATGCCGGTGAACAAAAGCAGCGCGGTGTAGATGCGTTCGTCCATAAAGACGCCAAGCCAGCCAAAGACGCCCCAGAAGCTGCGAAAGGTAAAGCTTGACGCCCGTTCGAGATAGCGATCCCACCCAATATCGGCCAGCCAGTCGACCGTTCTCGGCTGCCCCACTACCACCACATCGTGCCATGCCGTGCCCAGAATGTCCCACGCGCCATAGAGCGCCCAATTGCGCGCCCACCACGGCGCCGCCAGCACAACCGCCGGGGTTGCCGCCCATAGGGCTGCGCGCACACCCTGCGCCAGTGGTTGGCCTGCGCGTCGCCAGACAACGAGCACAATCGCGCAGCACAAAACCAGCAGCAGCGCATAGGCGTAGACCTTGGTCAGCAAGCCAAGCCCCAGCAGCAGGCCAAGCGCCAGCAATGGGCGGTTGCCTTGATCCGCCCCGTGAAAGTGCGCCCGCATCCAACCCAAAAAGATGAGGAGGCTCGCCATGATCAACAACTCGGCCAGCCCATCGTTGGTGACGGCGGCCATAAGCGCAACGTGCATGGGCAACAGGGCGGCAAAGGCCGTGGCGCTCACCGTGATCAGCGGCTTGCCGGGGAAGACCAGTTCGAGCGCTCGATAGAGCAACAGGAGCACGCCGGCGCCGATCACGACACTCAACAGACGTAACGCCAGCAGGCTGCCGCCACTCAGCCAGTAGACGGGTGTCGCGAGCAGATAATAGAGCGGCGGCTGATACGATTCATAGCGGAGCCGGCTGACCATTGTTTCATCGGCAAAGCGCGTCTGATGCAGCAAACCCAAAAGTTGCTGATCGTAGTCGCCCTCTTGTAAGACGGGCAACTGGCGCTGCTGAGCAATGTGCGCAATATAGTTGTAATGTGCTGGCTCGTCGGGCGCCTGCCAACGGGGCGTATTGACCGCAAAATTAGCGGCCAACACCACATAGGTGACCAGAATGCCAATAATCCAGCGGCGGGGCCGTGGGATGTAGAGCTTGTCAAAGTTGCGTTGCTCGCTGAGCGGTGGTTGGCTGCCCACGTGACACACCTCAAAGCCAACCGTGCATTGTGGCAGGTTCGAGCTTGGTAAAGAGCGCTTTGGGTTCACGCAGCGCCTGCCCGGCGGGCAACGGTTGGGCCTGCCAGCGACCGGTGGCGGGGCTGTGGTCATAGCGCAGCACCAGATGTTTCCCCCGCGCATCCTCAACCGTTTCGGTGTATTGGCGGCCAAAAAGCGGCTGGTCGTAGCCCAGATAGTGGTGCACTGCCTCGCTGCTAAAGGGCAGGATCGGCGCCCAGAGCAACGAGAGCCAATCGATCGCCTGCAACGCGACATAGACTGCCGTCGCCGCGCCCGCTGGGTCACTGTTGATGCGTTTCCACGGTTCCTGATCGTTCAGGTATTGGTTGACGCGCTGGCTCAACCGCCGCACCTCCAGGCAGGCCGCTTTGAGTTTGACCGCATTGTAGAGCGCGCCAACGCCCTCGAAACCGGCCTGGATCTCGGCCAGCAACGCCTGCGCCCCATCGTCCAGCGGCCCTGGGGTGGGGATCACGCCGGCGTAGCGCTTGTAGGCAAAGCCGAGCGTGCGGTTGACCAGGTTGCCCCAGTTGGCGAGCAGCTCGTTGTTGACCCGGTCCATAAAATCCTGCCACGTGAACTCCACATCGGAGGTTTCTGGCGCGACGGCGGTCAGCACATAGCGCCAGGCGTCTGGCTGGAACTGGCTAAGCACGGTGTTCCAGCCGATCACATTGCCGCGGCTGGTGCTGAACTTGCCGCCGCCCCAGTTGAGATACTCGTTGGATGGCACATCGTAGGGCAGGTTGAGATGCGGCTTGGGGCCATCGTTGTAACCCATCAACATGCCCGGCCAGATGATGGTGTGAAAGGGGATGTTGTCCTTGCCGATGAAATAGTAGAGCAGCGCGTGGGGGTTGACCTCGGCGTCCCACCAGTTGCGCCAGGCGTCCGGCTCACCGGTGAGCATCGCCCATTCGATCGCCGCGCTGAGGTAGCCGATGACTGCATCGTACCACACATAGATGCGCTTGGTCTGGGGGACGCCCTCGACCGGGATGTAGATGCCCCAGTCGATATCGCGTGTGATGGCGCGCCCGTGCAGTTCGCGCAGTTGGAGCTGGCCGCGTGTGAAGTTGAGCACATTGGGGCGCCAGTGCTCCTTGCCCTCGCCGATCCATTCGAGCAGCGGCTCGTTGAGGCGACCCAAGTCGAGAAAGAAGTGTTCGGTTTCGCGCACTTCTAAATTGGTGTTGCCCGTAATTTTGGAGCGCGGGTTCTTGAGTTCCAAGGCATCAAAGAGGCTGCCACAGTTGTCGCATTGGTCGCCGCGCGCTTCGGCATAGCCGCAGACCGGGCATGTGCCCTCCACATAGCGGTCGGCCAGAAAGCGATTGGCCATTGGGTCGAACAGCTGGGGCTGGCTCTCGCGGTAGATATACCCCGCCTCCAGGTGACGCTTGAACATCATCTGCGTGACATCCCAATGGTTCTGGGTGTCGGTGTGGCTGTAGAGGTCAAAGGTCAACCCCATAGCCAGACAGCCTTCGACAAAGAGGCCGTGATATTTTTCCACCACGGCTTCGGGGGGGATCCCCTCCGCGTCGGCCTTGAGCACAATCGGCGTGCCGTGTGTGTCGGAGCCGCTGACCATCAACACATCCTGACCCCTCATCCGCTGGAAGCGCGCAAAGATGTCCGGCGGCAGATAGGCGCCGGCAATTTGCCCGATGTGCTTTTCGCCGTTGCAGTAGGGCCAGGCGACCCCAACCAGGATCTGTTTTCGTGTGGTGCTCATTACAACATTCTCCGCGTACAAGTCTCCGCGTACAAGTCTCCGCGTACAAGTCTCCGCGTACAAGATCGTCAGGGCGTTTCTCTAGGCCAATCGACGCAATGTAGGCAGCAAACAGATGAACACAGACACAACCGGGCCCTGTGTCGGCATGGAGCGATTAGGAGCGATTCTTTGGCCCACGACCACGCTGGGTTGATACGTTTTCATTATAGCCCCTCCTCACCTTGCAGCAAAGCCACAGGGTGGATGACGTAGCGCATTCATGGACGTTTTTTTGGCAATTCGGGGGGTTTACATGCGTCGCAAACCGTGATATGATGGCAACCGGTTTTAGCAACCGACGCCGTCGCCAACCATTTAGCCGTGGTATCCGCCACCACCGCCCATCCCAGACCACGCTGCGAGCGAGATATTCTGATTTCGAACCACTCCGTTTTCCACGCAGTCGAAGCAGTGCTGTCACACCCATGCTGTCAAGCCTATGAGGTTGAGCAAACACAATCGCACAAAAGGAAATCTGATCATGAGAAAGAATGTAATGGTGGTTTTGTTGTTGGCCGCGCTGATGGTTTTTGCATCGACGCCCGTCTTTGCCCAAGGGAGTGGCCTACCCGAGCCGTTCTGTGGCAACCTGGTTGAGGCGGATTGCGATATCCTCAAAATGTCCCAAGATGAGCAATTGAATGTTTCATCTTATGTTTCGGTGGTGGACGCCACCACCACCATTGCCGGCATCCCTGGCCTGCCCGCCGATGAGCTCGTCTTTGGTTGGGCGCAAGACACGGTCCTCGCCCTCGACCCAGAAGTGACGGCGGCGATGGTGATGCTCCAGATGCAAGGGCCCGAAGCCGTCATGGAGAACATGGAAGATCTCATGGGGCTGACTGTTGACTTTTACAGGACGCTGGGGCTGGACGCGGTGATCGGTTTCAGCATGCCCGAAGAGATCGCGTCCGTGATTGCCGCCGAATCGGGCGTTGACGTGCCATCCGAGTTGACCCTGCAAGTGATCATGAGCGATGGCTTTGCCTACATCGCCACCGAGGATCTGACCTTCATCGACCCCTCCATCGCTGATATGGGCGCCTGGATTGGCGTCGATCTCGCTGGCATGGTCGAGATGGGCATGGCCCAAAGCATGGAGATGGATGACCCTGAAGCGCAACAGGCCATGATGACCAGCCTCGGCTTCAGCGCCATGATCAGCTCCGATGAAACACGCGCCCTGCTGGCTCCGTTTGTCCAGGTTACACGTGGCGATGAT
>JAHDWG010000017.1:14301-35951 GCA_023384495.1 Caldilineaceae bacterium | reverse complement strand
GCGTTGATGCAATAGCCCGCCTGATGGCTGCCATAGTCGGGGTAGCGGCGGAAGAAATGGTCAAACTGGACGGTGTGCTCATGCAGCCCAGCCCGGAAATAGAGCTGCGCCATGGTGAGTTGGTATTGGTCGGTAAAGAGGATGCCTTCCATCTCACTGCGCTGTGTCGCGTTCATAACAAACCCTTGAGAGAAATGGCCGAATATCTGGGGCCAGAGTTAGTGTTTATTTTACACTATCATCGCTGATTCGTCCAAATGGTCGATGGCGCCAGGATATGATGCGAGGCGGGATCGCCAGGAAGCGATGGATATATTTTGCTACAGTTGCGGGATTTCACAAAGCCGGTGCGCCTGATGGGATCGGCGCGCAAAGCACTGTCAACTGTGCTAGGCGGAGCCCCGGCTCTCGCACAGCGCCTGCAAAATATCGCAGCAGAGGGGCTGATCCCCCACGCGCCGGGCAATGGCCAACGCTTCGTCGAGCCGTGCGTGCGCCTCTTCCGGGCGACCATAGTTGTGCAAGGCAACGCCGAGCTGAAACAGGATCGCGCCCAAAGGTTGCATGGCGGCCTCGTGGCGGGCGGCGGCTTCGGCGCGCACCAGGTGCGCAATCGCCTCAACATGACGGCCGTGCTGCAACAGATGTGGGCAGATCGCCTGGGCGGTCAGGAGTAGGAGATCAGGCTGCCCCATATCGTACACCATCCGTAGTGTTGTTGTGAGATTATCCAGCTCGCTTGTCAGTGCGGCTTGATTGTGCGCATGAGCGGTGGCATAGGTGAGATAGTAGTTGATAAAGTCAAGGCCGGCGCGCGTGCGCTCGGCGCGCAACACACCATCAGGCGCCGCATCCACCGCAAGCTGAACAAAATTGCGGGTGAGTGTGTGCAGATAATATCGTTTGTCGTGCAGGCTGTCGTGTTGGGTTGGGCCTACCTCTAGGAGCGACACCCGCCACAGTTCGTTCAGGGCAGCATAGAGATGATGGGAAGCGAGTTCGCTGATGGCGCTGACGGCATCCAGCGCGCCGCCGACGCCCGGCACAAAGAGCGAGAGCGTAACCAGCAACCACTGCCCCGTTGCCGAGAGCTGCGACCAGGTCGGCAGAAATAAGTTTGTGTACATGTGAACATATTCATCATCCCGGCTTTGGTGAACCAGGAGCCCATCATCGCGCAGGCGCGCCAGTACGAATTCCAGCGGCAAAAAGCCCAGTTGGCCAACAATCAATTTGATGGCAAGTGGGGAGCCGCCCGCCGCCGCGACAATCTGTTGCAACTCGCCGTCGGGCGCATTTGCCAGTGAGGGCAGCCCCCGCAAGTGCGCTTGCTGATGGATCAAGCGGCGGCTGTATTCGGCATCCAATCCGGTCAGGTGTAGGGCATAGACATCGCCCATGAAGCGGCGACGGCTGGTGACGAGCGCCCTGCTCACCCCAAGAAATGGACGAAGCCCTTGCACAATGGACTCCTGTGCGTCGCCGGCGGCCTCAAGGCTGTCCAGAACGATGAGGACGCGCCGGGTGCGCAACAACGCATAGAGCCGGGCGTTCAACTCGGTTTGCGGCAGTTGGGCAAAATCTGCCGGCGCCAGATGCCGACCAAGCAGGCGCAAGATCCGTTGGAGCGTCAGTGCATCCACGTCGTCCGCTTCGCCTGTATTCGCCCCCACCCAGACGACAACGTCAAAGGTTTTGCGCCTGGCGCAGGTGGCGGCCACCGCATAGGCAAGTGCGGTTTTGCCCATGCCGCCGGCGCCGTCTATGGCTACGATGGGGGCGCCATGTGGGGCATGCAATAGCGCCAACAGGATGCGCTGTTCTTCATCGCGGCCAACAATCTCCGCATGGCCAGCGTGAAACGCAAGATGGGTTGCGCCGGCGAAGTTGGGCTGCGCGTCGTGATCGCCGGACGCGACAGCCGGGGGACGTAGTTCGTGGACGAGGCTGTCTGGGAATGGATAGTTGGCTGCCCGGAGGAAGCGCATCAGCCAGGCGCCGTCCAGATCGCTGCGCCTCATCAGCTCGCGGGCCAGTCGTTCCAGATCGGCCACGTTGGGTGGGCGCCCTTTTCGCCAATAAGCAATCGCCGTTCCCCCAGAGCGGCCCAGGGCATAGCCCAGTTCATCGTGGATAACGCTGATCGGTTTGTTGTTTTCGCAAAGCCGGATTCGGTGGATCGCCTCGCTGAGCAAATCGCCAAATCGCGCCATTGTAGACCCGCACTCTCCGAATTGGGCGCAAAAAGGGAGCGCACCGAGAGCAGCCTGGGCGCCCCACTCCCCCTCAGCTGCGCGCTGCTGCGTCATGATAAACCCGATGCGCAAGTTCGTCGTGGATAACCCACTATAGCGAAAATCTTCGACAGTCGCATCCGTCATTTGTCGTAGCCAGACAATCGAACACCAACCTATCGACTACAAGGGGGATCAAGATGCGGGTACATCGGGTAACTATCGCGCAGACGTTCATCTTTCCACCGCTCGTTTTGCTCTTGAGCATCACTACCGCGTTGGGGTTGGCGCTCTGGCCGGCGCGCGCCCAGGCCCATGATGTGGGCGGGCGTGTCAGCGGCGCCGCCGGCCACGCTTTGAGCGGCCTGCGTTTCGATGAAGAGCAATGTGGACCTGGCGGATATCTAATCGAGGGGACAGACCTGTGCACGCATGGCTCAGATGCGCCCCCCACCGATGAGGAACTCGAATATGCCCAGTTGGCGCTGGATGGTCTTGCCATGTCTACGACCACGGTCTGCACGGGCGATGGCGCAAGCGGCAAGCGTGTCCAGGTCATGTATGTGCGGCGCAGCGACCGGCCTGACCGGTACGCCACTTCGCTGAACATGATCCGCAAGATCGCGCTCAATGTGGGCCTTTTGTTTGACGCAAGCGCCACGTTGACGGGAGGCAGGCGGCTTGTCCATTATGTGACGACGCCGGACTGTGAGGTCGACGTGTTGAATGTGGAGATTGAGGCGGCTGGCGACGATACCCTGGGCAATCTGGTCAAGGCGCTGCGCACACTGGGGTATGACAGCCCTGACCGCAAGTATTTGGTTTTTATGGAATCCGATATTTATTGTGGCATCGCGACTGTGGTCAACGATACCCGGCCCGGGCCCGAGAATCGCAGCAATCACCAGGCTGGCTATGCCCGGGTCGACCGTACTTGCTGGAATGAGGTCGCTGCTGCCCATGAATTGGTTCATACGCTGGGTGGCATCCAGCATACGGCGCCCAATGCCTCGGGTGGATGGCACTGCATCGACAACTACGACATCATGTGTTATTCCGATCCGCCCTACTTCCCCACTGTTTCTGTGCTCTGTGACGACACCCATTACGGCAGCCTCCTCGATTGCAACAACGACGACTATTTCCATACATCCCCACCGGCCACCAGTTATCTGGCAACCCATTGGAATGTGGCGGATAGCCAGTTTCTGATCAATTTCGACCACCTTGGCGCCGATGCCGGTATTTCGTTAACGATCACTGAAACAATGGGGAGCGAGTACCAAATTGTGCTTCAGGTTTCAGGCGGGGCGGTTGTCAGCGATCTGATCGACCACGTGGAATTCTATGTCGATAATCAACTGGTGGCCGCGCTCACGGAAGGGCCATACACGCAGTCATGGTTGCCGCCCGATCCAGGGGTTTACTGGATTGAAGCAAGAGTCTTTATGGGCGAGGGCACGCGCGTCTTTCAGGAATTGCGCGTTACGGTTTCAGAGGACGATGATGTGGAACACGCGGTCTATCTCCCCCTGATACGCTTGGGCCAAACCTAGTGTTCACCCAGAGCATCCGGCGCGCACGCCTTGCCAGCCACACTGTCATGGGCGTCGCGGCGTAAAGAGCAACAGGGTCCCGATCTGCTCGTAGCCAACCACGGGATAGAGCTTGGCCCCTGTGTGGCTGGCCAACAGGACAGCCTGCTGCGCCCCCGCAGCAAGGTCGTCTTGCAGCATCCGGCAGAGCATGGCGCGTGCGATGCCGCGACGGCGAACGTCGGGGCGGACATACATATTGGAGCACCATGTGGCATCGGCCACGGCAATGCTGGCGACCCAACCGACTACCTGGTCATCAACACGCGCCACATATTGCCGCAGCGTTGAATCAGACGTCAGATGCGCTGACGCCATTGGACGCATGCGCGCCGCCTTCGCCAGTTGTTTGGCCGTCTCCACCGTTGTTACCCGCTCAATCACGGCCGGCGCGTCAAAGTGAGGGATCTGCGCCAGGCGGTGAATCATGAGCGGCTCGGTGCGAAGCAAGCGATAGCCCAGCGCCTTGAACCCGGCGCTCGCTGGCGCCTGCGGCTCGTCGACAGCGCAGATGAGACAGATTGCGAAACGGCCCCGTGTGTGCGCTCGCACGACCCGGTCGATCTCCGCCGGTTCTACTCCATGGGCTACCCACTCCTCGTTACGGTAGTCATCGCGTGGGCGTGGGGCGTCGCGCAATGCCCATAGGGGTCCCACGCGTTCCGCCAGATAGGGGTGCGTCAGGCTACGCGTAAAGGCAAAGCCATGGACAAAGACCCGAATTGCGTCGGCGATGGCGCGTTTGAAAGCGCTATCGCCGCTGGGCGCGATCTCCTCCATCGTTGGGCTCCCATTCATATGATTCGTGGCGGCAAATTGACGGTAGCACTGCACAATAGCTTGGAAGGGCAGCAGAGTGCGACGCACGGGCAAGAAAATGAATGATCATACAGGAGTGATTGTGGCCCGTGCGTCGCACTCCACGGTTTCCTGCGATGCTACCAAATTGACTTGAGGGGCCACCTTTTCATCATAGAACGGATGTCCGCATTCGTCAAGCGTACAACCGGTTGGGAGGTGCGTCCAGAAAAAGGGGCGAGTTGACCCACGTCCCCGGCACGGGCGAGCGACTGGTTCGCTCTCGTTCGTCTTACCCGCCCGCGCCGGGGACATTTGCCCCAATTTTTGGACGTACCCACCGGTCGGCGGTGCGTCCAGAGAGCAGTATAGGTGGCAGTCACTTCAAAAGTGGCAGTCACCTCACAGGAACGCAAGGCTCAACATAGTTGGTCGCTGTTGCGCAACACGGTATAATAGATAGATCAGTGACAATTTGTCGACCGTTGAAAAGAACAATATTCGAGTTTTATGCCCAATACGTCGTCTATGGTTTCGCAACGCAACACACCTACCAACGGCGCTACAGAGACAGCGCCCACCGCAACGGCCCGCGTCATCTTTCAGCCGCTCGGGCGGCAGGGCGACATCCCCATCGGCACGACGCTGTTGGAGGCGGCGCGCCAGCTCGGCGTCGAGATCGAGTCCATCTGCGGTGGTCACCAAACCTGTCGCAAGTGCAAGGTGCTGGTGGAAAACGGCGACTTCCCCAAGTTCGGCGTTCGTTCGGCTGCCGAGCATGTGACCGCACCGGGAGAACGGGAGCGGGTTTCGGCAGAGCGGTTTCAATTTGAGGCCAATGCGCGCATGAGTTGCGCCTGTCAGGTGCGGGGCGATCTGGTGATCCAGGTGCCAGAGGAGAGCCAGACGCGCAAACAGGTGGTGCGCAAGGCGGCTGGGGTCGAGCGCCCCATTACGGTGGACGCAGCCATGCGTCTCTACTATGTGGAGCTGCCGCCCGCGCCGCTCAAGGATCATCGGGGCGACTGGGAGCGACTCTGCGACGAGCTGCGCGCCGTACACGGGCTGACGGAGCTGCGCGCCGACTTGACCGTCTTGCGCACACTTCAGCCGGCGCTGGCTGCCGAGAATCGGGCAGTGACGGTGACGGTTTGGCAAGAGCGCGAGGTGGTGCGCGTTCTGCCCGGCTTCCACGACAGGCTCTATGGGGTTGCCGTCGATGTGGGCACGACCACGGTGGCGGGTCATCTTTGTGATCTGCGCACTGGCGAAATCCTGGCCACAGCCAGCCGTATGAACCCCCAGGTTCCCTTTGGTGAAGACCTGATGAGCCGGGTAAGCTACGCCATGATGAACGCCGATGGCGTGGCGCGAATGCATGCGGCCATCATCGAGGGGCTCAATGGCGTTGTCGCTGATTTGTGCGACGATGCGGCCTTGGCCTCTGATGATCTAGCCCCCGCTGAACTTGCCCCCACAGATATTGTCGAAATGGTGTTGGTGGGCAACACCACCATGCACCATCTGCTTTTGGGAGTGGACCCACGCGAGCTAGGCGGCGCCCCCTTCAGCCTGGTCACTCATGGCGCCCTCGATGTCAAGGCGCGCGACCTGGGCCTTCACATTGCGCCGGGGGGCAACATCCACATTCCGCCGTGTGAGGCGGGGCATGTGGGCGCCGACAATGTGGGCGTGCTGGTGGCCGAGGCCCCCTACACACAGGACGCAAATCTCCTGATCCTCGATATTGGCACCAATGGCGAGATTTTGTTGGGCAACCGCGCACGCGTCCTCAGCGCCAGCAGCCCCACCGGCCCCGCTTTTGAGGGCGCGCAGATCCACCATGGCATGCGCGCCGCGGCCGGCGCCATCGAGCGCGTGCGCATCGACCCGGCGACGTTGGATGTGACGTACAAGATCATCGGTCGGGAAGAGTGGATCGAAAGCCATGAAGCAGAGACTGAAGTCGGGAGACTGGAGGCCGATGGCGCTCCGCTCTCGCCCGTCGAACACCGCCGTCGTAAGCGTGAGGCAATTCTGAACCCTGCGCTGCGCGCGGCGGGCATTTGTGGCTCGGGCATCATTGAAGCGGTGGCCGAGCTGTTCAAAGCCGGCCTGCTTGCCCCCAATGGTCGCTTCATCGAGGCGACCCACCCGCGCCTGCGCGTGGGGTTGGGTGAAGGGGGCGGCAAGGCCGAATTTGTGCTGGCCTGGCCCCATGAAACCAGCAGCGGGCGCGCGATCGTTGTTCACTCGGATGACATTCGCGCGATCCAGTTGGGCAAGGCGGCGCTTTATGCGGGTAGCAAGTTGCTCATGCAGCGGCTGAATCTGACGACAGTGGACAAGATCGTATTGGCCGGCGGCTTTGGCAGCTACATCGACCCGCTGCACGCCATGATCCTGGGGCTGATCCCCGACTGTGCGCTGGAGCAGGTGCAGGCCGTGGGCAACGCCGCCGGCGATGGCGCGCGCATGATCCTGTTGGACAAGAGCAAACGGGCCGAGGCGCAGTGGGCGGCGCGCTGGGTGACCTATGTCGAGACGGCTGTAGAACCGAGCTTTCAAGAGGAATTTGTGGCGGCGTTGGACCTCCCTCACGCGGTTGACCCTTTCCCCCATTTGCGTGAACTGTTGGACGCCGCCAGGGCGCAGTGGTCGCCCGACCGGCTGGCCGCGGTGGAGGCGATTGTCGGCGCCGGGCGCGGAGGACGCGCCAGCCGCGAAGACCGCGCCGCCCGCCGCACCCAACGGGCCGCCCGCCAGGCGAATTCGTAGCAGATTTTCGTGGCGGCAGTAGGGAAACCGCCGCAACGCTGAATCCAAACTGGATAGGTGAGAGTCGGCGGTATCCATATCGACGTTATGGTGAATTCAAATAAGATAAATGGGAGTAGAGCTATGGCAGAGGTTCAGATTACCTACTGGCGTGACATCCCGTCGATGGTAACGGCGCGCGAGGGGCGGCGCAATACGTTCAGAGTGGAACTGCCGGCCCGCTTTCAAGTTGCGATTGACGAGGCCGCTATGCGTCTAAACATGACCGGTACAGATGCGTATATCGAACAGTGGCGGCGCGGCCCCTGGGTGGAGCGGGCCGGCGCGATGGACGAAGTCGCCCGGGCCGTCGCCGCTGAGGTGGAGGGCGATTATCCACCGGAACGGGTGCGCGAGATGCTGCGCGCCCTCGGCCCCGACCCGGTTGCGCCGCCGGCGCCAGCAGAGAGCAAGCTGCTGACCTGGCTCAACGAAGGGCGCATCATTCTCGGTGACGGCGCGATGGGCACCATGCTCCAGCAGGCCGGGTTGACCGACGGCGGCGCGCCCGAATTGTGGAATGTGACCAAACCCGACGCCGTGCGCGCCATCTACCAGGCCTACATCGACGCCGGCGCCGAAATGATCGAAACCAACACCTTTGGCGGCACCTCGGCGCGCCTCAAGCTGCACAACCTGCAAGACAGGGTGGTGGAGCTCAATCGCGCCGGTGCGGCGCTGGCGGTAGAGGTGGCCCACCCGCGCGGGGTGCTGGTGGCCGGCAGCATCGGCCCCAGCGGCGACATGATCGAACCGGTGGGGCCGGTCACCGTGGCCGAGGCCAAAGCCATGTTTGCCGAACAAGTGAGGGGGCTGGTCGAAGGCGGCGTGGACCTGGCCGTCATCGAGACCATGTACCTGTTCAACGAGGTGCGCGCCGCGGTGGATGCCGTGCGCGAAGTGGCGCCGCAGCTACCGATTGTCACCACACTCAGCTTTGACACCAATCTACACACCATGATGGGCATCAGCCCGCGCGAGGCGGTGCAGACGCTTTCGAGCTGGGGGGTGCAGATTGTGGGCGCCAACTGCGGCACCGGCGTCGATGAGATGGAGATCATCGCCTCGCAATTGGCTCAGGCGCGCCCCCCCGGCGTCTATCTCATGGTGCAGAGCAATTCGGGCATGCCCAAATACGCCGACGGCAAGATTCACTACGACGGCACGCCTGACGTGATGGCGGAGTATGCGGTCAAGATGCGCAACCTGGGCATCAACATCATTGGCGCCTGTTGTGGCAGCACGCCGGCCCATGTGGCCGCCATGCGCGCCGCGCTGGAGCGGGTGAAAGAGGAGCCAATTACCGGCCCGCCGGCCAGCGACGATGGCCGCATAGAGAGCGCCGAGAGCCGCGCCGCCCGCGCCGCAGCGCGCCGCAGCGAACGCCGGCAACGAGTTGCGGAATGAAAATCGGGATTGTCGCCTGTGGCGCAATTGTGCGCGAGTTAATCGCGATTGCCAAACGGCAGGGGTGGGACTTTGAGCTGACTGCGGTTCCGGCGCAGTTGCACAACCGGCCCGAGCGGATTGCGCCGGCGGTGGCGACAAGGCTCGATGAATGGGCCGCGCGTTTTGACCTGATTCTCGTCGGCTATGCGGACTGTGGCACAGGCGGCGCGCTTGATGCTTTACTCCAGGGTTACACACACGTCGTGCGCATCCCTGGCCCCCACTGCTACGAATTTTACGGCGGTGAGGCGTTTGACCGTCATACCGAAGCGCATTTCGGCTCCTTTTATCTCACTGATTTTCTCGCCCGCCATTTTGAGGGATTGGTCTGGAAAGGGCTAGGGCTGGACCGTTACCCCCAGTTGCGCGACCTTTACTTTGGCAACTACACCCATCTGCTCTACCTGCGCCAGTCACCGGACCAGGACGAACAAGCGCGCGCACAGGCCGCGGCGCGAAAACTAGGTCTGCAATATCAGGAGATCGATACGGGACTGGACGTGCTTGAGGAACGGCTGGTGGCGCTTGTGCAGGGGTGGCAGCCTGAAGGAGAAGACCATGACCGAAGTTGAAGCCGTCCTCGAACAGATTCGCACATTGCTACGACGCAACGTCCTCAATCTGCTTATTCTGCTGCTGGATGACCCGCACGCTCTGGCCGATATCCTCAGCCAGCGACCGGCGCGCATGCGTTGAACAGGGGCTGCCGGTGCGCAAGCGAGTGATCTTTCTCTTTCTCGATGGCGTTGGGCTGGGCGCCGATGACCCGGCAGTCAACCCACTAGCTACCGATGACTACCCAACCCTGTCCGTGCTATTGCAGGGCAACCGCGCCGTGGCCGCAGCGGGCCGTCTCTCCACGCCCGACGCCGAGCTGGTCCCCACCGATGCGCAGCTCGGTGTCCCCGGTCGCCCCCAGAGCGCCACCGGTCAGGCGGCCATCCTCACGGGGATCAACGCGCCCCAGCGGCTGGGTGAACACTATGGCCCCCGCCCGGATGCTCGAGTACGCGCGATCTTGGATGAAGGCAGTCTCTTCCGCCGGCTCAACGACATGGGGTGGCCCAGCTACTTTGTCAACGCCTATCCGCAGCGCTATTTCGATGCAATTGGCTCGGGCAAACGTTTGCTCAGCGCTGTGCCCTATGCCGCCACGGTGGGTGGCCAGCCGCTGGCGACATACGCGGATCTCCAGGCAGGGCGGGCGTTAGCGGCAGATTTCACCAACGCAGGCTGGCGCGATGAACTAGGCTACGCCGGTGCGCCGGTCTACACGGCCCCCGCCGCCGGGCGACAGCTTTGGTCGATCGCGCAGGACTATGCGTTTGTCTTTTTTGAGCACTGGCTGACCGATGTACAGGGCCATGCGCGCGATCTGGCCGGCGCGATTGCCAACTTCCAACGGTTCGATGGCTTCCTTGGGGGCCTTCTGGGTGCAGCGGACCTTGCCAACACCCTGATCATCATCGGCAGCGACCACGGCAATGTGGAAGATTGCGGCCACGGCAAACATACCGAGAACCCCGCGCTGACGATCCTATTGGGGGCCGGGCGGCGGCGCGCAGCGGCCCAGATTGGCGCGCTGACCGATTTTGCGCCCGCCATGGTCGACTTTCTGGCGTCTTAGTGGCCTGGGTGGCTATCTATGGTTAACTGCCTCAGCGGCGTTTTTTTTGCCCACCCTATTTGACAATCGCACGCCGACCTGCTATAGTTGCGCCCAACAATTGAACAATCGTTCTCTTATCCAGAGAGGTGGAGGGATCGGCCCGATGAAACCTCGGCAACCCGGCGCTGTGCATGGCAACGACGCCATGTACAACACCAAGGGTGCCAACTCCGACAGACGTGTTCTGGAAGATGAGAGTAAGTTTGGCGTATGATCCTGGCTGGGGTTCCCTTCTGTTGCCCCAGTGTGCCGCACAGGAAGTCCACCCCGACCAGACCCTCTCATCCACCGGTGAGAGGTTTTTTAATGGTCAAGGCTCAATTGCCACTCCCGGCGAATTGAGCAAGCTGATTCAACTGCTCACGATTCACAAATCTATTGATTCACTAAACTTTTGATTTACTAATCTTTAAGGAGAGGAAAGGTTATCTATGTCCACCGACCGCGCGCTTGGCTTCACCACTCGCCAGCTTCACGCCGGCCAACAGCCCGACCCCACCACCGGCAGCCGCGCTGTGCCGATCTATCAGACCACCAGCTATCAGTTCCGTAACACGGAACACGCGGCTAACCTCTTTGCGTTAAAGGAGCTGGGCAACATCTACACGCGCATCATGAACCCCACCACTGATGTGCTCGAACAGCGGGTTGCCAGCCTTGAAGGGGGCGTTGCCGGGCTGGCGGCCAGCAGTGGCCATGCAGCGCAGGCGATGGCGATCTTCACGCTCTGTGAAGCAGGGGATCACATTGTCAGTAGCAGCCGGCTCTATGGGGGCACCTACAACCAGTTTCACTATTCAATGCCCAAGCTGGGTATCGAAGTTACCTTTGTGGACCCCAGTGACCCTAGCAATTTTGAGAAGGCCATTCGCCCCAATACCAAAATCCTCTATGGCGAAACCTTGGGCAATCCCGACATTGCGGTCTTTCCGTTTGAGGAAGTGGCGGCCATTGCCAATGCGCATGGCGTCCCGCTGATGATCGATAACACCTTTCCGACTCCCTACCTTTGCCGGCCCATCGAACATGGCGCCCATATCGTCTGCCACAGCACGACCAAGTTCATGGGCGGCCACGGCACCACCATCGGCGGGATGATCGTCGATGGCGGCAATTTCGACTGGACATGCGGTCGCTTTAGCAACTTCTGCACGCCAGACCCCAGCTATCATGGATTGGTTTATGCCGACCTGGTTGGCGTGGGGCTGCCGCCGTTCGCCATCAAGGCGCGCGTCCATGTGCTGCGCGATATTGGCGCGTGCCAGGCGCCATTCAACAGTTGGGCGACACTCCAGGGCATCGAGACATTGAGCTTGCGTATGGACCGCCACTGCGCCAATGCGCAAAAGGTGGCCGAATATCTGGAAGGCCACGCCGCCGTCAACTGGGTCATGTATCCCGGCCTGAAGAGCCACCCCGATCACGAGCGGGCCAAGAAATATCTGCCCAAGGGGGTCGGCGCGATCATGGGCTTTGGCATCAAGGGCGGCGTTGAGGCAGGGCGCAAGTTTATCGACAACCTGAAGCTCTTCAGCCATCTGGCCAACGTGGGCGACGCCAAGAGCCTGGCCATCCACCCGGCGACGACGACGCACAGCCAACTCACGGAAGACGAGATGCATAGCGCTGGCGTCACGCCCGACTTTATCCGCCTCAGCGTGGGGCTGGAGGATATCGAAGACATTTTGTGGGATCTGGAGCAGGCGTTGGACGCCGCAACAAAGTGATGTTCGGGATTAGGGATTAGGCGAGCTTTCTCCCTAATCCCTAATCCCCCTGCAAGGAGAAGACCATGACGAGCACCAACTCGGTTGGCATTGTCGAAACGCAATTGTTCACCTTTGCCGAGGACGAGCCCTTCTGTTTGGAGAGTGGCGCATCGTTGGGGCCGGTGACGATTGCCTATGAAACCTACGGGCAGCTTAATGCCGACCGTTCGAATGCAATCCTCATCTGCCATGCGCTGAGCGGGAGCGCGCACGCGGCGGGTTTCCACTGCGCAGAAGAGAGAAAGCCGGGTTGGTGGGATGAATGCATCGGGCCGGGCAAGGCGTTTGACACCGACCGCTTCTTTGTGATCTGCTCCAATGTGTTGGGCAGTTGCTATGGCTCAACCGGCCCCATGAGCATCGACCCGCGCACGGGCAAGCCCTATGGCCTCAATTTCCCCGTGGTGACTGTGGGTGACATGGTGCGGGCGCAGGTCAAGCTGATCGACCACCTGGGCATCGACCAGTTACTCTGTGTGGCGGGCGGCTCGATGGGCGGCATGCAGGTGCTCGAATGGGCGGCGCATCATCCCCGCCGCGTCAAATCGGCCATGCCCCTGGCGACAACCGCCTATCATAGCCCCATGTTGATTGCCTTTAGCGAGGTGGGCCGCCAGGCGATCTATGCCGACCCCTACTGGAATCATGGCGACTATTATGACGCGGGCAAGAAGCCCGATGCAGGGTTGGCTGTGGCGCGCATGGTGGGCCACATTACCTACCTGAGCGAAGAGTCGATGCACCAGAAGTTTGGCCGCCGCCTGCGCAACATCGAACGCTATGGCTATGAGTTTGACACCGAATTCGAGGTCGAAAGTTATCTGAAATACAACGGCAACGCCTTCACCCGTCGCTTCGACGCCAATAGCTATCTCTATGTGACCAAGGCGATGGACTATTTCGACTTGAGCCAGCCCAGCGGCTCGCTGGCGGCTGCCTTTGCCGGCTCGGAGCATGTCAAGTTTTTGGTGGTGAGCTTTACCAGCGACTGGCTCTACCCCAGCTATCACAGTAAGAAATTGGTCAGCGCGCTGATGGCGGTGGGGGCTGATGTCACCTATCTGGATATCCAGAGCAGTTGGGGGCATGACGCCTTTTTGCTTGAGGTGGAGACCATGACCGAACTGTTGCGGAGCTTCTTGGGCCGGCTGGTGCGCGAAGAGGCGGTCGCTCTCCCTAGTTCAGCCCCCAAGCCGCAAATGGCAACCACATCGCGGGTGTCGGTGATCGCCGCCGAAAAAGATCTTCCGCTTGCGCACGAGGCGCTGGCGTGACCGCGCTCCCTACCTCGCATCGCGCGGAGCCGCACCCATGGGGCGCGCTTGGGCTGCGCCCCGACCTGCGCATCATCGCGGCCATGATCCCGCCGGGCAGCCGAGTGCTCGACCTGGGCTGCGGCAACGGGGAACTCTTGGCCTATCTGGTGGAGCAACGCCAAGTGATGGGGCGCGGGGTCGAGCTGAGCGAAGAAGGGGTGCTGGCCTGTGTCCGCCGCGGATTGAGCGTGCGTCAGGGCAACCTCAACGAAGGGCTGGCCGACTATCCCGACGCCAGTTTCGACTATGTGATCCTGAGCCAGACGTTGCCTTTTCTCAACGACCCAACCAGAATTCTGGCTGAGATGCTGCGGGTGGGGAAGCGAGCGATTGTGAGCTTTCCCAACTGGGGTTATTGGCGCTACCGGCTGCAGTTGTTTATTACCGGCTGCATGCCCGAAACTGCCGACTTGCCCCATCGTTGGTATGATGCGCCCCGTATGCAGGCCTTCACCATCACCGACTTTGCGCGCTTCTGCCGCGCTGTGGGCATTACCATCCACGAGGCGGTCTATCTTGCGCATGGCCGGCGCGTTTCGATCTGGAAATTTAACAACCTGACCGCAACCACGGCTGTCTTTTTGCTGAGCCGGCAATAGAGGTTTCCCGCCCTAGCGCGCGCGACGCGTGTTGACAATGGCGGCCAGCGCCGATAAGCGATCCATGTCGCCGATCTCCTCTTCGCTTCGCTCCATCTTGGCGAGCAAACGGCGGAGAATCGCTCCAGCCAGCCCATGCGCATCGACAAGCCCGTGCCGGCGCTGCAAGAACGCACGCGCCAGCGCCATATCAGAGTCGCCAAGCCGCTCAACGGGCCATTGCTCCACCCGTTCTTCGACGTCAGGCGTTGTCAGCAGGCGCGGCAAGGGTTGTTCGCCCAGGTCGTCCAGCGTCAGATCGCTCTGTTCGCGCACCACCAACGTGCCGGCCGCCAGATCCCCCAACCGGCATGATTGTGGGTGAATAAACATGGTGATGACGCCCGCTCCATACCCCATGGGCAGAAAATCGACAATTCGCACCAGGTTGCGTATAATCGATTCGGTAAGCGTGACGGGCGACCCATCGCGACGGATCACGCGTATCCCCGACCAGCGTTTGCCGGGCGATTGACCGCTCCACATCAGCTCAAAGAAGATGTAGTACCCCCAAAATAGGCCAAAGGTCAAGATTGCGGCCATGCCCGCCGCCCAGGCCTGCGCCCACTCCAACAGGTTGTCCAAGAGGAGAAATGTGGTGAGGTTGACGACCAACAGCGCAACCGTAAGCAAGCCGGTGTCGATGATGCAGGCAATAAAGCGCGTGCCAATGCCTACCACTTCGTAGGCAAAGTTCACATTCTCTGGCGTGTCAATGCGCAGCAACTCGTCGGATTGGGGTATGGGGGATTGCGGTGGGGACGTTTGGATCACGGATTGTTCCTTGAATCACTGGTATGGATGGATGGATGCGCAACAACTTTACCAAAAGCGTCAGGCAGACTGGAATCATCTGACCTACCTGCTCGACAAGACCAAGGGCGGTGTGCATCGGCTCTCACCCGCCGAAATTCAGACGCTTGGCAACCTCTACCGCAATGTCACGGCGGACCTGGCGCTGGCGCAGCGCGAGTTTCCACAAGCGCGCGTTACCCGCTATCTGAACCAACTAGTTGCGCGTAGCCATGCCGTGGTCTATCACGCTGAGCCGCTGGCTGTGCGTCGACTGGTGGGTTTTGCCACCCACCGCTTTCCCCAGCTCTACCGCCAGACCTTCCCCTTTACGTTGGCGGCAACCGTGCTCTTCCTTTTGCCGGCGCTGCTGGTGGGGGTGGCGATCTATTGGCAGCCGGCAACGGCCACTTGGCTGTTGCCCGCCGACGTGCAACCCCTGATTGCCAGCGTCGAGCGACAGGAACTCTGGATCGATATTCCGCTGGAGCAGCGCCCCTATGCGTCATCATTTATTATGACCAACAACATTCAAGTCAGCTTTCTCGCCTTTGCCGGCGGCGTCTCTGCCGGGCTGCTGACCGTCTATGTGCTCATCAACAACGGTCTGATCCTCGGTGGCCTGACTGGGTTGACGGCTCACTATGGCATCGGCTTTGAACTGTGGAGCTTTGTCATCGGCCACGGCGTGATCGAGTTGAGCACCATCTTTATTGCAGGTGGTTCGGGTCTGATGCTCGGCTGGGCCATGATCCACCCAGGGCCACTGCGCCGCCGCGATGCGCTGGTGGTTGCCGCGCGCCAGGCCGTCACATTGATCATAGGCTGCGTCCCCTTACTCATCATCGCCGGCATCATCGAGGGCTTTCTGTCACCCAGCGAAGGCGCGCCCTGGCCGGTCAAATGGGCAGTCGGCCTACTCAGTGGCATCTTGCTGTACGCCTACCTCTTCTTCGCCGGTCGGGATGAGGACGGCGAAGTGTGACGGTGGATGACAGACGGCAGATGATGAACGCACGGTTCACAACTGGGTGCGCGCCTTGAGCGCCAAATAGCGGTTAATGACGGCAATCGAAAGCTGGTTGGCGGGCGTATCCAACACCAACACGCCATTGCGCTGAAGGCGCTCCAACGCCAGCCGGCGCTCGTCCAACAATTGGGTGGCGGCCGCCCGCTGATAGGCGCCCAGCGAATCGGATGGGGTTTGCTGAGCGGCGGCCACCACCGCCGGGTCGCTGATCGTCACCACCAGTGGCAGGCTGTGGCGAGCCAGCAACGATACATTGGCGATCATGGCGTCTACCCCAGCGCCCCCGCTGATGTCGGTAAAGAGCACCACCAACGACCGCTTGCGCTGCCGATGATTCAGATAGGTGAGGGCGCGCTGATAGTCTGGCTCAAGGGGTTCGGCTTCTGCCGCATACAGCAGCTCGAGCATCCGATAGAATTGCCCACGCCCCTGCCGGGGGCTGAGATATTGGCGCACATCGCCGGCAAAGCTCATCATGCCCACCTTGTCGCCATTGCCCGTGGCTACATAGGCCAGCAACAACACGGCGTTGATCACATAGTCGAGCTTGGCCATGTCCGCCACCGGGGACTGCATCATCCGCCCCACGTCGATGACGCTGATCACATTCTGGCTGCGCTCGGTCTGATACTCCACCGTGATGGGCCGGTGGCGCCGGGCGGTGGCCTTCCAGTTGATGCGCCGGTATTCGTCATCGGGCAGATATTCGCGCAGCCGTTCGAATTCGGCGCCCTGCCCATACCGCCGCACGCTGCGCAACCCCAACTCTTGCAGGCGATTGCGACGCAGCAACAGATCATAGCGGCGCACGTCGAGCAGATTGGGGTAGACCTTAACCGGCGCAGCGCGCCCATAGCGCGCCTGCCGCACCACCAATCCCAGCGGCCCTCGCCAGCGCAAATTGAGGTCGCCAAAGTGGTAGTTGCCCCGCCGCAACGGACGTACATGGTAGCCGCCCAACCACCGTTTGCGCGGCCCAACCTCGGCCTGCATGACCGATGCATCGGTTGGGAAGGCGACAGGCGGCTCGTCGCGCACGGCGACATGGGCCGTGCGGTTGCCCCGATTCTCAACCCAAAGTTGCACCCCATTCTCAACCCCGAGGCTCAGTCGCTGGTCGTGGATGCGGCCCATATCAAAACGCGCCGGCCCTCCGGCCAGCCGCCAATCGGCGAGCAACAGCCCCGCCACCAAAAGCAACCAGGCAACCGCCACCCAAAACAACAAGGGGAGCCATGTGGTGGCCATCAGCAGCGGCGTTGCCACCAATAACAATAGCACCGCGCGCAGGGTAATGTACATTGTCAACCCAGATTCAATCGTTTGCCAACGAACCGTTGCGCTACCCAGCCAAATTTGATTTCACCCACCCGCGCCCTCGAACTCACCGCGGCACTTCGACCTGACCCAACAGACGCTGGATCACGGCGTCGGCGTCCAGCCCTTCGATCTCGGCTTCGGGCTTGAGCAACAACCGGTGTCTGTAGATAGGGGGTGTGACATACTTGACGTCGTCGGGCGTCACATAGTCGCGCCCCTGGATCGCGGCGCAGGTTTTGGCTGCCAACAGCACATGGGTCGACGCACGCGTGCTGGCGCCCAACACCAGGTCGGGTGATTGGCGCGACGCCGCCGCCAGCCGGGCAATGTAGGTGAGGATGCCGTCCTCCACCACTATCGCGTTGATGAGCCGCCGCGCCGCCAACACTTGCGCGGCCGACAGTTGCGCCTCCAGGCTGGTGGCGGCCAGGTCGTGGGCGTCGAAGCCCTGATGATACCGGCGCAGCACCTCGACCTCTGTGTCGGTGGGGATGTAAGGGACGATCACTTTGAACAGAAACCGGTCGAGCTGCGCCTCGGGCAGCGGGTAGGTTCCCTCGTACTCCACCGGGTTCTGGGTGGCAATGACCATGAACGGAGGCTCCAACAGATGGCGCTCGCCCTCCAGGTTGACTTGCCGCTCTTCCATGGCCTCAAGCAGGGCTGACTGCGTCTTGGCCGGCGCCCGGTTGATCTCATCGGCCAGCAGGATCTGGGTAAAGATAGGCCCGCGGCGCAGATAAAACTGACCCCGGCTCATGTCAAAAACGCTCGTGCCCAAAATGTCCGACGGCATGAGGTCGGGCGTAAACTGGATCCGCCCAAAGCGCACCTGCACCAGATGCGCCAACGTTTTAGCCATCAGCGTCTTGGCTGTGCCGGGCACACCCTCCAACAAGACATGGCCGCCGGTCAGCAGGGCAATCACCAACAGTTCAAATGGCTCCTCTTGCCCAACCAGCACCTTGTCGGCTTCCTGCCGCAACTGTTGGAAGGTCTGCTGAAGTTCAGCCGGCTGCATATCTCGATCCTTTCTGACTGACTAGGGTGTGATTTACTGCTTTAGCCAGCGCGTGGTGTCGGCGGCCAGTTGCACCATCTGTTGCTCGCTCACTGAGCCGGGCGTGGCCAGCCGCCGCAACAGAACCAGCAGCGCTGTATGGTCCAGCTCGGCGCTATAGCCCGCCAAAAGTCGGACAAATTCGTCGTCGGGCAGCTCAGGGTCGAGCCGGTAGCGGCGGCCCAGCGCTCGCTTCAGCCGCAGCCGGTAATCATGCAAGAGCGCCTCCCGGTGCCCAGCGCGCCGGTTGAGATTGGCAATCGCCGTCACATATTCGAGCGGCGTGCGACGCGCCAATTGTTGCGGCAACGGCGTGGGCCGGCCAAAGGCGCGCCCTTGCATCACCAAGGCCAAAAAGATCACCGCCAGCCCAAAGAGCACTGCCCGCCCCGCGGTGGTGCTGCGCAGCCAGTTGTTGATCCCCACCGGCGCCATGCCGGGTTCGCTGCTCTGTGGGCGCACCCCATGATGCCACTCGGCAAACCAAACGCGCCCAGGCGGCCCGGCCAGGTTGAGCAAGTTGAGCACCAACGCCGGTGTCCCTTCGCCCTGTAGCCCCAAATTGGAGAAGGGGTAGGATGTTGCGCTCAGAATCACTCTCCCTCGGCCCTGCGCAAACGAGACAATCACCGCACCGGCGTCTCCCGCCACATGCGTCACCATGCCGGGCCGCAGCGCGGCCATGCCGCCCCCGTCTGGCATGGCCGCGGGGTGCCTGGTCATGGGCGGCGCGTCAAAGAGCGGATGTTGGATGCGCACAGCGGCGCTCTGCCGCGCCCTACGCGCGGGCAGCCGATCCAGCCCGTAATGGCTGGCCCAAGAGGCCAGCAAATGTTCATCGCCGGCCAGAATGAGCGCGCCCCCGCCATTCACCCAGGCGTCGATCACGCGCCACTCCTGCGGCTGGATCCAGACGGTCGGCTCCAGGATCAGCACCAGGTCCGTGCCCCGTGGGATGGCAAAACGGGCGGGTGATTCGTTGTTCACCGCATAGCCCAGCGTCTCCAGCCAGAGCCAAAGGGCGCGTGCGCCGTCGGGCTGGGTCGAGGCGCTGTAGAGCGGGGGGTGCGGTTGGCGCGCTTGGCGGGCGGCGGCTATGGCGGTCACGCCGACCAGCGCCACCACCAGCGCCAGCGCCAGCCAGGAATCACGCGAAAGGGCCTTTGGCATGGCGATCACCGGTATGTCCTCAATGCTTCCACCGCCGAGGCGTAACGCTGATAGGCCGGCCCATCGAGTGGCTGATAGCCATACCAGACCCGGTCAAAGACGTCGACCACATCGCGTAACACGGTCGCCAGGTTGGGGTCGTGGGCCACGCGCCGCAGCACTTCGCGGTTGGTGAGCGCACGCTCGTACCGCAATAGGCCGCGCTCCTCCAGCCGCAGCAACGTGGAGAGATAGAGGTAGCGCACGGCGGCCCGGTAATCACCCTCGCCTGAGCGCGCCTGGGCGCGCTGAAGCGCAGCGTCAGCGGTGAGAGGCTCGCCGGCTTCTTGCTCTTCGGGCGCCAGCGTCGCCTCGGCGGCCAAATCGGCCAGCACCCCGCGCAACACATAGATCAAGAGCGCGGCCAGCAGCACCAACAAGACCAGTGTGGCAACCTGCTCGACCAAGGGAACGGTGAGCAGACCTGGTTCGCCCGTCGCTGGGGTGGGCAGTAGCCCTTCAAGCCATGCCAGGAATTGCTCCCACTGCTCCATAAGCCACCGCCAGAGGGGAGGCGGCTCTGGCTGCGTGTAGTCAAACACGGGTTGAGCCAGGATCGCGGTGAGAAGCGCCAGATCGGCAGCCGTGAATGACGCATCTGGCCAGTTGCGGCGGGCCGTGGCCAGCGCAGCGAGTTGCGCTTCGACGCGCGCCAGATCGGGCGGCTCAGCCGTCAGTTCGGCGATCAGGGCGGTGTGATCCACAGCCACCTGTGCGCCATTGGGCAGCACCACGGCCACGATGGTTCGCCAGCGGTCGGCCTCAGCCGCCAGTTGCCGCGTGCGCTCCGTTTCAGGGATGGCCGGCGCGCCTGCCAATTGTGCGACCTTTGCTTGGGTCTCATCCACCGCGCGCCAATAGTCGGCAAAGGCGAGCGCATCCTGCGCAGCGGCTGCTGACGGAGACAGTGTTGCCGTTAGCCAGAACGTGATGAGCAACACGGTTCGAATCGTGGGGTGGCAATTGGTCATCATGCGCCAAGCATCAATGGAAACATGAGCAGGGTAAAGAGGGCGATGATCACGCCAAGAACAAGCCCAATCCCCACGCTGATCGCAATAAAGTATCCCCACTCGGCGCCAACCAGAAGCCGCTGGCTTGCCGGCGGCGACTGGCGGAGGACGATTGCCGGCTCATCCAACATGCCATCCGCGGCCTGAAGCGCCAGATCCAGCCCTTCGTGGCGAATGCGCAAGTCGAGGTAAACGAGCATGACACAGACGGTCTGGATCGGGAAATAGATGACGCCCAGCAGGGTTGCCGCAACAACCTGTATGATCGACAGCGCACCGCCGCCCACCTCCAGGCCCGACGCGAGGGCGGTGATACCAAGCAGAAAATAGAGCGGCCCCTGGACAACAACCAGCGAAAAGAGCGCCAACAAGAGAAAGAAGCCAAAGAGCCACCAAAAGCGCTGCCGCGCCAGTTCCCATGTGCGGCGCAGGGCCTTGCCGGCGCTCAGTCGTTCCAACACCACCACAGGGACGAGCAGGGGCAGCAGGATCATGACCCCATAGATCACCATGCCTGCGCCGGGGATGCCGGCGATGATATTGACACAGGGGATGACAAATAGAATCACAAAACCAAGCACGATCAGCCCACCGAACAGCAAGGCGCCAAGCAATGAAACCCAGGAACGACCGATTTTGGTGAAGGCGGCGACAATGCCTGTCGTTTGGCCCAGGTAAGAATCGACGGCCATCTGCGTCATGGCTGCTGCGCCCACCTGCGCCCAGATGCCAGAGACGAGCGCGACCACCATCGTCAGCAGCCCGCCGTAGAACATGACGTTGAAATAGCGTTCGGGATCGATTTCGATGTCACCCAGCGCATCGTTATACCAAAGCGCCGCCGTGGGGACGAGCGCCACCAGCCCCACCGGGATCTGCACCAGGGCCGCCAACCCCACAAAGCGCCCCAAATTGTGGCGGCAGAGGCGAATCGCCCGGTC